>DAOUSQ010000054.1 GCA_030627145.1 Syntrophomonadaceae bacterium
AAAAGATTTTGTCATTTAATACAGCCAGTCTTTTTATATCTTTTGTCAGATCACTAAAAAGCTGAGGCTGTAAAGATTGGGGTCCGTCAGACAGAGCCTGTTCAGGTTGCTGATGAACCTCTATCATTAAACCGTCGGCTCCTGCCGCGACTGCAGCCCTGGCAACCGGTGCAACCAGGGCACGCCTTCCTGTCGCATGGCTAGGATCCACAATTACCGGTAAATGTGATAACTCTTTTACCAGAGCAGCTGCCCCGATATCAACTGTGTTGCGTGTCATTTCCTCAAAAGTACGTATACCACGCTCACATAATATAACTCTTTCATTACCGGCATTAAGTATATATTCGCTGGCTAATAACCATTCTTCTATAGTAGCAGCAAAACCTCTTTTAAGGATAACCGGCTTGCCTGATCTTCCTGCTTCCTTTAACAGGGTAAAGTTTTGCATATTACGGCTTCCTATTTGAATAATATCACTGTAATAACAAACATTATCCATATCCCTTACATCAACAACTTCAGTAACTACCGGTAAACCCGTAAGTTCACGAGCTTCCGCCAGTATTTTTAAACCTTCTAACCCTAATCCAGCAAAAGAGTACGGAGAAGTTCGTGGTTTATATGCTCCGCCGCGTAATATATGCACACCCATATCCTTTATCAACATAACTATTTCCAGATACTTATCTCGTGATTCAACAGCACGGGGTCCGGCTATCATCGTACAATAACCTTCCCCAATTTTAATAACCTTTGATTTACAATTAATATCAATTACAGTATTCAAAGATTTTTCCTGCCGGGCCGCCAACTTATATACATACATAACAAATCCTCCTCTAGCTTAATTAAGCAGCTCTCTTTAATCTTTTAACGGCATGCTCCTTTTGTTTGCTTTTTTACTCCTGTTTTTAGCCGCATATAATACTATAATTTGAATATATCGGCTTCTGCTTTCTGAACCGCGTTTACAAACATCTCAACTTTCAAAGGATCTTTTCCTCTTTGAGGAAATTCAACTCCACTGGAAACATCTACTGCCATAGGCCGAACATTTCTTACGACTGTAGCTACGTTCTCATGATTAAGCCCTCCAGCCAGTATTATCCGTTCCAGTTCTTTTATTTTTTCAAGCCACTGCCAGTCAAAGCTGATTCCACTCCCGCCTCGCACAGCAGGACTAAATGTATCAAAAAGATAAGCCCAGGGATGCCACTGCTTCACATAGTCAGGGTCAACTGGACCGGTAACACTAAAGCTTTTTATAACCGGAATATTTAATTCTTCCACATACTCAGGAGACTCATCACCATGCAGCTGTACAATATCCAGAGAACATGTCTGTGCTATATATTTAACAGAATCTATTTTTTCATTTACAAATACACCGATTTTAAAAACACCTGTATCCAACTGGTGGTTTATTTCAGCAGCCTTTTCCACCTCTATTTGCCGGGGAGAAGCAGCAAAAACTTCTCCAATAGCCCAAACCCCAAAGCTGCTTACCATTTTTGCTTCTTCTAAAGTTCTTATCCCGCATATCTTAATTCTCGTCATATTTTCCCCTCTTCCCGGTAATGTACTAATTCCCTCAGTTTCTCGCCAGGATTAGAGGCCCTTACCAGGGTTTCCCCAATCAGGGCAGCACTAAATCCATTCTCTTCTAATAATTTTAAGTCCTGGACTGACTTTATCCCGCTTTCACTAACCTTAATTAAAGAATCCGGTATCGATTCTCCAAGTTCCAGACTGTTATTGATATCAACAGTAAAATCTTTAAGATTGCGGTTATTTATACCTATCATACGAACGGGTAAATCCAGGGCAAGTTGTAACTCTGTAGGATCATGAACCTCCACCAGCGGCTCAAGCCTAATTTCCAGACTTTTTTCACTAAGGTACAGTAATTTTTCATAGTCAAATAAAGCAGCAATCAACAAAACCAGGTCCGCACCCAGCTGTAATGATTCATATAACTGCAGTTCATGAATAATAAAATCTTTGCGTAACAGCGGGATATTAACTTCCTTCCTCACCTCTTGCAGATATTCCCTGCTGCCTTCAAAAAAATTTTTCTCGGTTATTACTGAAATTATGGAAGCTCCATTATCAACATAATCGTGAGCTCTTGTCCGCGGATCAAATTCTTCACATAACATTCCCTTTATCGGGGAGGCTTTCTTAAGTTCAGCTATAACTGCTACCTCCCCATTTTTTTCTTTAAAAAATTTATAAGGTTCAAAACATTGAATTTTAGGTTCAATGTTATCTATATTCAGTGAAGCTATTAACTCTTTTATCTCAGGCTTTTTCGCTTCTACAATACGATTTAACATTTTAACACCTTATCTCTGCTGTAGCTTATTAAATTCAGTAAAGTAGCCTTTGCTTTTCCAGAATCTATAGCCTCACAAGCCATTTCCATTCCCTCTTCCATGTCTTTGACCCGACCTGCAGTCATCAAAGCTGCAGCAGCATTCAAGACAACAGTATCCCTGTATGGTCCGGTTTTTCCCTCCAATACCTGCTGTATTATTCCGGCATTCGTTTGAATTTCCCCGCCTTTGATTGAATCCAGAGAAAAAGGAGTAATACCTAACTGCAGCGGGTCAATATCATAAATACTTAAACCCTCGGTCTTTATATCATAAACCCTGGTACCGCAAATAGGGCTAATTTCATCCATGCCATTTTCAGCATAAACTACCATGGACCTCTTGCGTCCCAAATGAAGAAGTGTTTCGGCAAGCGCTTCCTGCAGAGTAGGATCAGCAATCCCTACAACCTGATAAGAAAGCTTAAATGGATTTAATAAAGGCCCTAAAAAATTGAATATAGTTGCAACTCCTATTTGACGCCGCAATTTGCCAACCTGCTTGAGAATAGGATGATAATTAGGTGCAAAAAGAAAAGTAATTCCGACTTTATCCAGCAAATGCCGTGCCTCATCAGGACTGAGTTGAATATTAACACCTAACGCTTCCAGGACATCTGCGCTGCCTACTTTGCTCGTAGCAGCCCGGTTGCCGTGTTTAGCCACCGGCACTCCACAACTTGCAACAACCAGAGCTGCTGCAGTAGATATATTAAAAGTGCTTAAACCATCTCCACCTGTACCACAGGTATCAATAAGCTCTAAATCAGTATCAATTGTTATAGCCTCTTCATACAGTGCTTGAACAAAACCACCTATTTCTTCAGCTTTTTCTTTTCGTGTGCGCATCGCACTTACAAAAGCAGCTGCTTTTACTTCAAGAATATTATCATGTAAAAGCATTTTTGCTGCTGAATACGCCTCTTCAATATTTAAACTTTCTCCCCCTACTACTTTCTTTAAATAATTTTCAAACATTTAAAATTCTCCTCTCATCTAATCTCTTCTCATCTCCAGTTCTGCTTAACAGGAACTTATGAAACACTCTGTCCTTTCCACTGGTCTTTTAGACCTAAGAAATTACTGAGCAGCTTCTTTCCTTCAACAGTCATAATCGATTCAGGATGAAATTGAACTCCTTCAACAGGTAAATACCGGTGTCTAACCCCCATAATTTCCCCTTCCTCACTACGGGCGCTTATTTCCAAACAAGGGGGGAGAAATTCCTCTTCAACAGCCAGGGAATGGTAACGGGTAGCAGTAAAGGGTTCACTGAGGCCTTTATAAACAGTACGTCCATCATGATATATTGGCGAAACTTTCCCATGCATTAAGCGATAATTTATTACAATTCGACCACCAAATGCATAAGCTATTGCTTGATGTCCCAAACACACACCAAGAATTGGTATTCTACCGGAAAACTTCTTTATAATCGGCACCGAAATACCAGCCTCCCGAGGACTGCAGGGTCCAGGTGAAATAACAATAGCAGTAGGGCCAAGTTTGGTAATTTCATCTGTGCTTACAGCATCATTCTTCACCACCAGCACTTCTTCCCCGAGTTCTTCAAAATATTGGACAAGGTTATAGGTAAATGAATCATAGTTATCTAACATTAAAATCACTTTTACTCCTCCGCCTTCTTTATCGCCAGCATAAGTGCCCGGGCCTTATTCAAAGTTTCTGCATGTTCATTTTCGGGAACAGAATCGGCAACAATTCCAGCACCACTTTGCAGGTAATAAGTACCATTTTTATATAAAATTGACCTGATAGTTATACATGAATCCAGGAACCCATCAAAGGAAACAAAACCTGCCGCGCCTCCATAAGGTCCCCGGGGAACATTTTCCAGTTTATCTATAATTTCCATCGCCTTACGTTTGGGCGCCCCGGAAAGAGTACCCGCTGGGAAACAAGCCTTAAATGCTTCCAGAGCATCCATCTCTGGTTTAAGCTCACCCTCTACACCAGAAACTATGTGTACTACATGTGAATATTGTTCAAGCGTCATAAATTCACTTATTGTCACTGTTCCCGCCCGACTTACCCGGCCCACATCATTACGACTTAAATCAACCAGCATAAGGTGCTCCGCTTTCTCCTTTTCATCTGCCAGTAATTCTTCTCCCATGATCTTATCAACATTTTTATCGCCCGTAATTTTACGGGTACCGGCTATAGGTCTGCTTTTAATACGACCATTTTCTATCTTAACCTGCATCTCAGGGGAAGCCCCCATTAGAACAGAATCGGGCAGCATATAATAAAACATATAAGGAGAAGGATTTAAACTGCGCAAATTCAGGTATACCTGCCAGGGATCAGCTTCACTTCTCTTCTTCCATCGTCTTGACAAAACAACCTGGAAAATATCGCCCTGCCTGATATGCTCCCGGGCCTGCTTTACCAGATTACAGAATTCTTCTTTTGTAACATTCACTTCAAATTCATCATCTAAATGCTTTTCATTCCTGCTATAGCTGTATTTTTTATCTTCCCCCTGATAATTCGAAGCCTGAAGTAACAGACTATCCAGCCGCTGATAGGCGTTCTTGTATACTATTTCTTCTGCCGCTTTACAAGTTCTAACCCATAAGATAGCAGTAAGCAGATGATTATACCGGTCATAAACCAGAATTTCTCCAGGCATGAAAAAATATTGTCCTAAAAGACTGTTTTTTTGGCTGATAAGATTCTGATAATTTAGTCCGGCTTCATATGTCCAGTAACCTATGAGCCCTCCACTGAAGAAGGGAAATTTAAGAAAAGGAACACGTGTTACCCTCAAAAATTCTTGAAATTTATCTTTATCCTGGGGATTATCTAGATATGAAGTGAGTTCAAGCAATGAATTAGAGGCAATAATAGAATAGCGCCCGTTTTCATGGCCGCTTAGGCTTTCCAGTAGACAGGAAGGCTTTGATGGATTCATTGATTTAAATAAATCGACTATATTTAAATCCTTCAGCCTGATCTGGGCGTAAAGAGGCACATAATCATAATTTTGGGACATAGCAATGAATGTATCCCGGTTTGGAAAAACTACTGCCCCGGAAACAGGCAAACAAAAACCAGCACGATTCAATATGCTGGTATGGTGAAATTCACACCTGCTCATCTCATCATTCTCTCCTTTACTCATCTCATCTCATCTCGTCATATTAAATTTTACCTTCTACAATATGGCTACTATAACTTAAATCAAATTTTCTGTCAATATATTATGGTATAATTTATTTGCCAGTATTTGGTAGGCGTAAGTCTCTACAAATTATTCCCTCCAGCCAATAACACTATCAACCCAGAAAAAATCAGCATGACACCCAGGAAAGAAAATATTGACAGTCTTTCCCCACGAACTATGAACCCGAGCATAGCCCCGGTTAAAGGTTCAGCCAGAGTAAGTGTAACTGCATTGGAAGCAGGAATTTTCTTCGCAGATGCAAGGGAGCGTTCTTTTTGCTTCTTTTTTTCTATATATTTTTCTATATATAATGAAGCAAGGTTATAATGCTGGAACTTCTCCTGATAATCCTTTTAAACTTTCTATTTTAAACCTTTTCATCTTCTATAAATCAATTTTTTCACAACTTCAAAAGCTTCAAAATACTGGGTTTCACCGCTTGTCCTCCAGCGGTTTAAAGTAAAAACCAGATAGTCTTTATTGAATAATGCAGAATCCAACTGACCTGGTGGCAATTCCATGGTCTTTTGCTCCACAATTTTCCCTGCTTGACTGTTATACAGATAAACCTGTGAGTTATCCTTCAGTGAAGCATCCTGTCTTACTACCACAAATTTATCCAGGCTTACCCTTTTTAATGGGCTGTAGCCATGTCTCATCAACATTTACTGTATACAATGGCATTCACTTTTTATGCGGTGTTAAAGCGAAGGGAAAATGTTCCTGTCCGTATGAAAGCAATCTATGTAGCTTAATCAGTCAATTATTTCTTTCCATATTGGCAATTAAAGAAGGTAAATCTTCTTGAATCGTTTTCCAGATAATATCTAAATCTACCCCCCAGTATTCGTGAATTAATATATTCCTAATCCCACGCATTGCATTCCATGGAATACCGGGATACTGTTCCTGAATTTCATCTGAAACATGCGTCGCTGCCTCTCCAATGATTTCCAAATTTCGAAGCACTGCATCAACAACTTGTTCATTATTTATAAACTCATCATAAGTTAAATTATCAGTATAGCGAATAATTTTTATGGTAGATTCCCTGATATCATCAAAGTATAGGAGATGGTCTCTCATATATCAACCACTTCCTTAAGTATGCGCTCCCTTATTCTTGGTTTCACAGCTTTTTCAGTAACTAAATCCACCTTGCGATGTAATATTTTTTCTAAGGTTTCCTTCAGTTCCACAAATGCAAAAAGGCTAACAGGTTCTAAAAATTCGACCAGCAAGTCAACATCACTGTCCTCATTTTCCTCACCACGAGCAAAGGAACCAAAAACTCCAATTTTTTTCACTTTATATGTTTCACCCAGTTCTGATAAATGCGGTCTGATAGTCTCGATTGGGTTCATAATTTAACCCCCTTTTTATCAAATCAACAGAATAATAATTCCTTTTAGTATCTTTTCTTAAAA
>DAOUSQ010000123.1 GCA_030627145.1 Syntrophomonadaceae bacterium
GAGGCTCAACTGCTGCCAGGCTTAATACCTCAGGCGCATAGAGGGATAGTATTTATAGATGAAATAAACCGCCTAGCAGATACATCTCCTGAAATTACGGATATATTGCTTGATGTGATGGGTAATAAACCGGGGCATATTCAGATTGAGGAGGCAGGTTTACCCGTAGTAGATATTGAGGTAAATGTCTCAGTTTGGGCAGCTTCTAATCCTGATGAAGAACCCGGCGCGCTAGAGGAAATAAGGAGGCAATTATCCGACCGTTTTGATATGGTTTATTATATGGGTAGACCATCCTCAATTGATGCAATATCGCGTATATTAAAAGAAAATTCTTACTCATACAAACGTCAGCGATCCAAAAACCAGAAGGAAGATGACGTTGAAGAAGCTCAAAATGATGTTTATCGTCAGAAAATTATTAAGTGGGCAGAAAAATATAAGAACGCAGACCTCCCGGATTTTTTGCGTAATTATATTTCCCGCCTGTATATCAAACACAATCTTGAGAGTATAAGAGCGACAGAAGCTATGCAGCAGGGGGCAGTACTACACAGTATTATTAAAAGCCGCGATAAAGTTACAATAAGTGATGTTACTCAGATGATTCCTCTTGTTTTGAAACATCGTGTTGATGGGGATCTTTTGGTCCGTATTATTAATGATACAGATATGAAAACTGCTAAAGATGGTATTCTCAGTTTTAAGGGGAAGAAGAATAAGAAAGCAGATAATAATGAAACCGAATATTTCCAGCAGAATGCTCGCGCACTTAAAGATATAAACAGGGGTGAGCTGGTAAATACTGAAAAAACCCTTACTCCAAATTAGTTGTATAACTATCATAACTTGACAGAATAATATGTTTTACTGTTCCATAAAAAGCGTTATTTGAGTAATAGGTGAGGGGTTAGGAGTAAGGCGTAAGACGAATATTCATTGAATTTAGAAGAATTTCGTTTACAAAAAATACTCACCCCTTATTTATTAACTTCTGGTCAATAAATTCATATATTTGAGTTATATTTTGTCAACTGCGAAAGTTGAGTTAATTATCATAAGGGGGTGGTAAAATGCTAGGTGAAAAAACCAATATTGAAAAGACAGCTTCTGTAGGTAATTATCTCAGCCTGTACTTCGGTCAAAACCAGGGAATTAGATTGGGAGAAAGTACGGTAGTAAGTCTGAAGGTGCATGAAAAGATGCCCGAAAAAAGAATCAAGGGGCAGATAAAAATTTTGATTAACCGTGATGCAGGAAAAAATTATCTGGACTTTGTGGAAACGGATCAGGTAGTCCATATTGATATTTATCATAGACCTGGGAAAATAGACCCTGGAGATGTGGCTAAAGCAATATTTTCTGCTATGGATCATTATTTTTTGGAAAAAGATCCCCAATTAGCATATGCTGAAGATGAACGCTTAAAAATGGTAACTGAATATGCCCATAAGATATTTATAACGACAAATTCAGGCAAAGGAACTATTTATAATCTTTTTCAAAACATTATAGAACCCTTTACTGAAGTTGATGAAGGTCGAGATCATGTGCACATACTTGCCCGCTTGAAACGGGAAGAATATTACTGGGTGTATTTAATAGCTGAAACGGTAGAAAAGGTTATTCTTGCTCATGATATTAAATTATCTAAAGTGCGGAATATAATACATGGGAAGAAGAAACAAGAGGAAGAAAGTTATGCAGGCTATATTAAATTACCATGGAAGAATTTCAAGGGGCAGCATGCAAGGACATTACCCGACAAAGAAAATGTAAATCAACTTGTATTAAAGTTGGCGGAAAAGTTTGGTGGAGTAGATGAAATAGAAGAGTTTATGGAAAGTTATTCTACAAATATTTTTAAACGTAAAGGAGTAGAGCAGCAAAAAAAGAAATGGGGCGATGTAGAACACACATTAGAACAGCTTGAAGAGCTGGGAGTGATAAAAGATACTATATTGGGCAAGGTTCTCAGCAAAAAAGGTCTGGAATTAAAAGAATTTGTAATTAAACATAAATGCGAACTGGAAACTGATATAAGGCGTAATATGCGCAAGATGCCTTCGGGTGGCAACAGTCGGTTTCGTAAACTTGGCAAAATAGAAAAAAAACCTTCCTGTGTAGAATTTACTAACCGAAATAAAACAATAAATGATCCTGAAAAATCGTGGTCTGGTGATCTGGCAGTACCGGAAACCATTATTCAAGCTAAAATAAATAGTTTTCTTAGAGACGAAGATCATTTCACAATAAAAAAAGAGGATTTACATTACTTTACAAAAAAAAGTTATGTGCCTGTTGATATATGCCTATTAATAGATGCAAGCGGCAGCATGGCGGGAGATAAGCGGCAGGCTGCTTGTTACCTCGCTGAACATTTGTTGTTAACTGGAAAAGAAAAAGTTGCGGTAGTCACTTTCCAGGAACGTAGAAGTGAAGTGGTTGTTTCGTTTACTCGCAGTCAGCATATCCTGAGCAAAGGGCTATCTAAAATTAGTCCCGCGGGACTGACTCCTATGGCAGATGGCATAATGACGGCAGTAAATCTTATAAAAAATAGTCCTGTTCGCAACCCTTTATTGGTTTTAATTACAGATGGTATTCCTAATACACCTCTTTGGACTATGGATGCTAAAGCTGATGCCCTGAAAGCTGCATCTTATATAATTGATGAGAAAATACGCTTTATCTGTATAGGTGTTGAATCTAACCGGTTATATTTGGAGAAGCTTGTTGATTGCGGTAAAGGAGCTTTATATCTGGTCGATGATTTGAATAAAGACAATTTAATAAACATAGTTCGCTACGAAAAAAAGAATATGCTAAATACCGACAAAAGAATGGCATAGTTGCATCATAAAACGATATTTAGAAGTATTATTCGCGGAATTGCATAATATATTGACAGATTTTTTATTTCGGTTTATATTTACCTGAGAGTAAATGCAAATGTTGGGTTTGAAAGACCCGTAGTTTGCTTATAACTCCTCCTTCATGAAAGAGCACCAACGGTGCTCTCTTTTTTTATATAGGCATAATTTTAAGACTAGTTTCGTATGTTGTAACAGGAACATATAGGGGAGGCTTGAAATTATGACCAGGAAACTAATAAATGGACTGGCAGTAATTGTACTGGCTATTTGCCTGATAAGTGGGGGGTGTTTTTCACCGGCAGAAAACAGTAGTATTAAGGCATGGAAAGATTTAATAAAGCTATCGCCTGAAAAAGAAAACACTGATAAAGAAAATAATAAAGGAAAATCATTGCCATTTGAACCTGCGGAATTTAAAGAGAGTATAGACATCGACCTATATTTTGCTGGGCCTGATGGTCGAGGTCTTGAAGTAGAAAAAAGAACTATAGATAAAACCGAGGGAATTGCTCGCAGCACAATTGAAGAACTTACAAAGGGCCCGTGCACTGCTGGGTACATTAATGTGTTGCCAGAGGGTACAAGGCTTCTGGATATTAACATTAAACCAGACGGCTTGTGTATAGTGGATATGAGTTCTGAAATCAGGAATGTAAGTAATGCTCATCAGGAAGAACTTGTAGTGTATGCTATAGCTAATACCCTGGGGCAATTTCCTACGGTTAAAAATGTATCTTTCATGATAAATGGACAAAAAGCAAATAGCATAGGAGGGTTTATCGACATTTCAAATTTGGTAGAGCCGGATTATAATCTTTAAAGTCTATGTATTAGAATCTCATTTAGATTTTATAATTGGTTTTTCTGAATAAACATATATTAAATAGCACAGATTTAAGTTATATTAATACGTTTGGCCAGAAGAATAATATTTTTGTAAAATTAAATATTACCGTCTTAATGTTGTAAAGTAATATAAATAAGATTCCCCTGCAAAAACCTA
>DAOUSQ010000039.1 GCA_030627145.1 Syntrophomonadaceae bacterium
GTCAATCCCACTACAAACATACCACCTGACAAGACCTTTATTCGGTCCATTTCCCTTATCAATTTCCTGGTCAATAAAAATAATATCATCTCTATCAATGAACTCATTTTCATATGAGGTCTCAACCATTGTAACATAAAAATCTGTTTCTACAGGATAGGTTATTTCATCAATACACCTGGAACACGTTAATTGTAGAGTTGTTTTAATCTTACCATGTACTTCAAATAACTCACCTGCATTTTCGACTATCAAATCAACCTTTACAGGTTCTAGAAACTTACCTCCAAGCTCTCTTAGAAATTCATCTCTGCCCGTTTCTTCAAAATAAAACTGTTCTTTTTCCTGAAGATGAAGTTTTAACCTTTTCAGGTCTATCTCTATTTTAAACACCCCATAAAAATACCAGATTAATTATATTATTCACTTGTTATTATTGTCAACATATGTATTATTATACAAGATTCAACTAGCCTCAAAAAGAAAAAGCGGGATTTTTTCCCCGCCTTTTCGAACCACCCTTATTATTTGGCAAGCTTGTAAGTATCTCTGGCAATAACCAGCTCTTCATTGGTAGGAATAATAAATATTTTAACCTTAGAACCTTCGGCAGACACATCAACCTCTTTGCCTCTAACTTTGTTTTTCTCATTATCTATTTCAATACCGAGATATTCCAGATCTTTACAGATGTTTTCACGGATATCAATAGCGTTTTCACCAACACCGGCAGTAAATACCAGACAATCACAACCATTTAATTGAGCAATATAGTTACCAATATAACCTCTCACTCTACCGTAATATACGTCAAGAGCAATCTGAGCTCTTTCGTTCCCTGATGCTGCTGCTTCAAGAACGTCTCTAAGATCGTTGGATACACCAGATAATCCAAGCATACCAGATTTCTTATTGAAGTAGTTATTGGCTTCTGCTGCATCCATCCCCAGTTTATCCATAAGGAAGAAAACTATAGCAGGGTCAATGTCTCCTGACCGAGTGCCCATTACCAGACCTTCTAATGGGGTAAAGCCCATTGAGGTATCTACTACCTGGCCGTCCTTAATGGCTGCCATACTGGCACCATTGCCAAGATGCAGAGTTATTATCTTACATTCTTCAAAAGGTTTACCCAGCAGTTCTGCAGCCCGATGGGAAACATAGAAATGTGAAGTCCCATGGAAACCATATCTTCTAACCTTATAGGTTTCATATACTTCATAAGGAAGAGCATACAAAAAACCTGCAGGTTTCATAGTTTGATGGAAAGCAGTATCAAAGACTGCTACATGTGGAACGTTAGCCATTAACTCCTGACATGCTTCAATTCCCATAAGGTTTGGAGGGTTATGTAAAGGAGCAATATCAAAACAATCTTTAATAACCTTCTTCACATTATCATCGATTATAACAGATTCAGCAAAACTTTCTCCACCATGAACAACACGATGCCCTACTGCACCAATTTCGTCCATACTCTTAACGACGCCGTACTCATCGTTTACCAGAACATCTAATACCAGCTTCATACCAGCTGTATGATCCGGTAAATCCTTCTTAATAAGCACCTCATCTTTTCCAATCGGTTCATGTTTAAGAGTCGTCCCGGGAATACCCACCCGATCGAGCAAACCTACCGCCAGAACTGATTCATCTGTCATATCCATTACCTGGTATTTGATAGATGAACTACCACAATTTACTACCAAAACCTTCATTACAAACATACCTCCTCAAAATTTTAACAATTCAGACATAAGAGTATATATTTCCCCTCAACCTGCTTATGCTTTTACTGCTGTTAAAGCTACAACATTAACTACGTCTTCTACGCTACAGCCTCTGGAAAGATCGTTAACCGGTTTGGCAATTCCCTGCAATATCGGTCCTATAGCTTCTGCCTTAGCTGTTCTTTGAACGAGTTTATAGCCAATGTTTCCAGCTTGAATATCGGGGAATATTAATACATTACAATCACCTGCTACAGGGCTGCCCGGTGCTTTAGAAGAACCAACCTTAGGTACTATAGCAGCATCTAATTGGAATTCCCCATCAACCTTCAGTTCTGGGAATCTTTCTTTGGCAATATTGGTAGCCTCTACAACCTTATCCACTAATTCATGACTGGCACTACCTTTGGTAGAAAAAGAAAGCATCCCCACCTTGGGATCGCTCATTCCACATACATCAACTGCTGTACCTACCGATGCTTTTGCAAATTCAGCCATTTCATCTGCACTGGGATTGATAGTTACTGCACAGTCAGCAAAGACAAAGGTACCATTATCACCAAATTCACAGTTAGGAACAATCATAATAAAGGCACCCGAAACAGCAGATATCCCAGGAGCAGTCTTTATAATCTGCAGTGCCGGTCTCAATACATTACCTGTAGTATTCTCAGCACCTGCTACTTCACCATCAGCTTTGTCCATTTTCACCATCATTGAAGCAAAAAACAGGGGATCTAACATTGTAGCCTTCGCTTTGTCCAGATCAACCCCTTTGGCTTTACGCATTTCATAAAAAGCCTGTACAAAATCATCAAAATATGGAGCTTTAACCGGATTAATAATCTCGGCTCCTGAGATATCTGCACCGATCTTAGCTGCTATTCCTTTGATTTCGCTCTCATCACCCAGGAGAATGGGATTGGCTATCTTATTATCAACTATTCCCTTGATAGCCTGAAGTGTCCTTTCCTCTGTTCCTTCAGGAAGAACAATGGTATTGCCTTTCTTTGCGGCCTTCTCCCTAATTTCTGCTAACAAACTCATCCTTTTCCCTCCCTAATTCTACTGATTGTTTGAAAACAAATTCCTTCGTTAATTTTAGCATAAGTAAAGAAAATAGTGGTAAAATTTATAGTACTACAAATAAGCACGCAAGGAGTATTTATTATATGTCTGTTCTCGGTATAGTAGCTGAATATAATCCTTTTCATAATGGTCACAAACACCTTATTGAAGAGGCTAATAAAACAGACAATTTTTCAGCAACTATATGTGTTATGAGTGGCAATTTCCTACAACGAGGTGAACCTGCCCTCTGTGATAAATGGTCCCGGGCTGAAATGGCTCTAAGCTGTGGGGCAGACCTGGTTATCGAACTACCATTTTTTTCTTCCGCAAGAAGTGCCTATTACTTCGCCCGAGGGGCTCTACAACTCCTATATAGAACCGGTGTAGTAACTCACCTGGCCTTTGGCAGTGAAAGCGACAACATTCACATACTGAAAACCATAGCCGGCATAATTGCCAGTGAACCTGCTCCTTATAAATCTGCTTTAAAATACCATCTCACCCAGGGATTAAGTTTTCCTCTTGCCCGTTCCAGGTCAATTCAGCAATTCATAGATAGTAATACAGAGGAATTACAGAACATTTTACTGGGTCCTAATAACATTCTAGCTATCGAATACCTTCGGGTTATTGAAGAAAACAAACTTCCTTTAATTCCTATTTCTATTAAACGCCAGGGTTCCCCCTATCACAGCACTGAACTTTCCCATTTTGCCAGTGCAACCGCTATTCGTAATGCTATAATTAATGGTTGCACAACAGAGGAACTGGCAAAATTTATACCGCCCAGCAGCATAAATATCCTTACGAGAGAAATAAACCTCGGTCGTTCCCCTGTATTACCTGATTCCCTTGAGCAAGCAATACTGGTAAAGCTACGCACTACTTCTGTTAGTGACCTTAGAGATATATATGAAATTTCTGAAGGCCTGGAGCATCGTTTTAAAGAAGCAGCAAATTCCTGTGGTACCCTTTCTGAACTCAGACAAAATATCAAGTCCAAACGATACAGTCTAACACGTATTAACCGGACATTGTTATATTTACTTTTTAATCTTTCAAAAAACAAGGTATGCTTATTTGATCAGTACGGACCACTATACTTACATATATTAGGATTTTCGGCAAAAGGTCGAAAAATCCTTCAAAAAATAAAAATAAAATCACATATCGAAATATTTAACCGTGGTAGTAATATGAAAAAAGCTTATGATAGAGAAAAAGATAATGTGATGGGTCAGATGATAGGCCTTGATGTCCATACAACAGATGCATATAATCTCTTATTCCCCAATCCTGCTGCCAGGAGAGGTGGAACTGATTTTACAACGTCTCCTATTATATTTAGTGAATAGTTAATAGAGAATAGAGAATAATTATCGAAAGGGAAACTGTCGTTTCCCTTTTTATTAATATACTAAGTAACCCCGACAATCTTCCCAAAATGAAAAGAAAATATTAACAGTAAGAGATACCAAGCTAAGATATGATAATATTTCATGTAATGCACTGGTTGTTAACTCTCCCTTCTTACGTCTTATGTCTTACCATTTATTTTATGTATAATTTCATCAAGCTTCTTCTCAGTCGCGAGTCTTCCTATATCTACAAGTTCCCTGGATTTTTCAAAATCTCGTGGTGAAAAATTGCCAACTTCTGGCTGTATTAATATTTCTGCCTGGTCTTTTATTAAATCAAATTGCTGTCTTTGCATAATATCGAGTGAAGTCATAATGACATCAAGAGTATTATTTATAGTGACTTTTTTACCTGAACAAAAGGTTACGTCTACCGCAATTATAACATCAGCTTTCTTAATTCTGGCTACTTCTATAGGCAGACGATCTATGACTGCACCATCTACTAAAACCATTTCATTTCTTTTTACTGGCCTGAAGATTCCAGGAATTGAAATACTTGCTCTAATGGCTTCGGCAACTTGACCTTCTTCTAGAATTATTCTTTGTCCAGATATAAGGTCAGTAGCAACTACACTCAAAGGTATATTAATATCTTTAAACATTTTATTCCTGGTTAAAAGGTTAAGCAGGGTATTAATTTTTTTATCTGCAATAAAACCCATACGGGGTACTTGTATATCAAAAAAAATACTGGTATCCATATATTCAATCATCTTATCCAGCATTTTTAGATCAGTACCACAGGAATAAATACCCCCTATCATAGCCCCCATACTACAACCTACAATTAAATCAACTGGGATGTTATTCTCATTTAATACCTGCAGCACCCCGATATGAGCCAGACCTCGTGCACTTCCAGCACCAAGTACAAGCGCAATTTTTTTAGCCTGTTTTGGCATATCTATCACTCCTGATTATTTCTTCGTGAACCAAATAAATTTTCGTAACCTATTACAATATCACTTTGCTGGACAGCTTTTACTTCCCGACATTATTCATAACTCTTCTAAAAGTAGTATTTATTATCATATACATTATATTAAATCAGATTATGTATCCCTAATCAAAATTCCAATTAGAGCTAATAATTAGTAAATAAATGTTTTTATAATTCCTTATGTTAAACATTGCTTTCAAGTGCGAAAATCGTAATATTAAACAGTGGAGTTGTTCAGATGAAGCGATATTCTAACCTCTTTTTTCTTATTATAATATTATTTTTAACTGCCTTCATGATAATTAATCCACAGGAAACGGTAAAAGCATCTGCAAGTGGCCTAAAACTATGGTTTTCAGTCTTAGTTCCAGCTTTACTTCCTTTCTTCATTGTAAGCGAGTTAATGGTAAACCTAGGATTTGTAAATTTTCTCGGAGTAGTTCTGGAACCAGTAATGCGACCTCTTTTTAATTTACCCGGGTGCAGTTCTCTGGTAATAGCAATGGGTTTTACCTCGGGTTTTCCTGTAGGAGCAATTCTGAGTCGAAAATTATATGAGGAAAATTTACTTACTGCAAATGAAGCAGAGCGCCTGGTATCCTTTACTAATAATTCAAGTCCATTATTTATTCTTGGAGCAGTTGGTGTTGGAATGTTTGGATCTCCAGCCCTTGGGTACCTTTTAGCTGTATCTCATTATCTATCCAACCTGCTGGTAGGTGTATTATGGAGGTTTAAAGCAGTTGAATCCTCTTCATTTATTAAACAATCTCAGGGACTATTGCAGAAAGGTTTTGCATCTCTTATAGAGGCTCAAGGTACCAATGACAAAAGTATTGGTACCTTGATATCTGATGCAATAAAAAATAGCCTGAATAATATTTTGGCTATTTCTGGTTTTATTGTCATTTTTTCTATAATTACCCGAATGTTTACTGTATGGGGTCTAATGGATGTGCTGGCTGAATCATTAGTAAATCTTTTTTCAAATTTTAATATATCTTATCAACTAGCATACGGATTGGGAATGGGAATTTTTGAAATTACTATAGGTGCTAATACAGTAACTTTATCTTCACAAGCACAAATACTTCATCAATTAATCGCAGTAAGTTTAATAATGGCTTTTAGTGGTTTTTCAGTAATTGCTCAAGTAATGAGCGTTATGGCAGGTACACCCGTTAGACTATCATTCTACCTTCTATCACGTTTCATACAGATGATACTGTCTGTTATCATAACTTACACAGGCTACTACCTTTTTATTGTACCCATTCATCCAGTTACTTCATTTGCTGTACCTTACTATAAACTTATGTATTCGTTTGATGCCTGGAGTGTATCTCTATATTGTCTCGTAACTGCTCTGGTAATAATTATAATAATGATATTTTTTAGTCTTTTTTGTGAAAATTAATTCTTCTTGTCTTCCAGTATACCTCCAATTTCTTCTTTTCCTTGATTGATAGCTTCTAATCCTTTTTTTAATACCCTTTCCATATGGTCTAAAACTTCGCCAGCATATATATTAGCATCTTTACGAATTCCTCGTGCTACTTCCTCGGCTTTTGTTACAATTTCATCCGCCATGTCCATAGCGCTTTTGGTAATCTCATTTTCAGCAACCATCTGTTCAACTTTACCTTTAGATTCTTCTACATATTCTTCTGCATCTGCACAGGCCTCTTGAATTATTCTTTCTTTTTCAGAAATAATCATGCGTGCTGTTTCCAGCTCTTCTGGGAAGATTGCTCTTATTCTATCCAAACGGTCTAAAAACTTGTGGCTTTCTATTAATACCTTACCGTTGGAAAATGGTATTTTCTTGCTTTCTTTAATAATAACTTCCAGTTCATCCAATATTCTAAAAATCTCCATCATTCACCTGTATCCTCCTCTTGCAGACGATAATAATGTAATGTAGACTCTCCGTAATCGTTAACTCTATATTCTATTAACCTGGACAGTTTGCCAGGTAAAACTTTATTTCGTTGTGTTCTTATAATCAATACACCTGTTTCTTTAATAATATCAGCTTTATCAAGAACCTGTAATACTTTAACAAAGATTGTATCATTGCTAAATGGTGGATCAATATATATATATTCAAATTTTAATTCACGTTTTTTCAGAATCTCCAAAGCCTTAAAAACATCATTACGGTATACTTCATAGCCTTCATTAAATCCACAATTATGTAGATTGTATTTTATTGTCTTTATTGCCTGCATACTATTATCAATAAAAATTACTCTAGCCGCATTTCGACTCAATGCTTCGATACCTACGCTACCACTTCCCGCAAATAAATCCAGGAAAAATGCCCCATTAATATCAGTCCCGATTACATTAAAAAGAGCTTCCTTAATCATATCAGTAATAGGCCTAGTATTCATGCCAGGGGGTGCTTTTAAACGTTTACCTTTTGCTTTTCCCGAAATAACTCTCATTTATTATTCACCTCTTTTTGCAATTCGCTGGTATTGTATAATTACCCTTTTTTTCTTTAATAATTTTATGTTTTTGTATAAATTTTTAAATATATTGTATATTATCTCTAAAAAAAGGTAACTATATTATTACCAGAAGAAATCTGGTAAACAAACCCTCCCCAACAA
>DAOUSQ010000053.1 GCA_030627145.1 Syntrophomonadaceae bacterium
ATACGCACAGCAGGGCGGTTTGCGACCGTGCGAAAAAAATTATTGTAGAGGTCAACGAAAAACAGCCGCGCTGCCTGGGAGGTTACGAAGAAGCTGTGCATATTTCTGAAGTCGATTATATAGTGGAAAGCGATAATCCACCTCTGGGCGAGATTCCGGCTCCACCTCCTACAGATATAGATAAAAAGGTGGCAGAATTAATTGTTGAGGAAATAAGTGATGGGGCCTGCATCCAGTTAGGGATTGGCGGTATGCCCAATGCAGTAGGTATGATGATCGCCGAATCCGACCTTAAGGAGCTGGGATGTCATACCGAGATGCTGGTAGATGCTTATGTATACATGCATGAAGCCGGTAAAATGACCGGGTCCAGGAAAGGTATTGACCCGGGTAAAATGGTGTATACTTTCGCCTTTGGAACCAAGATTCTCTATGATTTTCTCGATGAGAACCCCAAGTGCGCTATGTACCCGGTTAATTACACCAATGAGCCTTATATTGCCTCCAGGAACGACAATCTAATAACCATAAACAATTCCGTAGAGGTTGACCTGTATGGTCAGGTGTGTTCAGAATCATTCGGCACCCGGCAGATCAGCGGAACTGGAGGTCAGTTAGACTTTGTGATAGCTGGCTGGCTGTCAAAAGGTGGCAAATCCTTTGTATGTATGCCATCTGCGAATGTGAAAAAAGACGGCGAGATTCAAACAAGAATTGTTCCCACACTTACCCCGGGGGGAATAGTAACCGATCCCAGGTCAGTTGCCGATTATATCGTGACCGAATATGGCAAGTATGCTATGAAAGGTATGTCAGTCTGGCAGCGGGCCGAGGGACTGATAAACATTGCTCATCCCGATGCAAGAGATGATCTGATTAAAGCAGCGGAAGTGCAGGGCATCTGGCGTAAATCCAATAAGATAACATAATAACTTCAAGTGGTATATTTTAAAATTTATTAAAGGGGATATTTAATATGGAATTTAACCTTACAGATGAACAAGTAATGATGAAAGATATGGCAAGAAAATTTGCCGAAAATGAACTGTGGCCGGTAGTTGGGGAATATGATGATAAACATATTTACCCGGTAGATATATACAATAAGTTGTTTGAAACTGGTCTGGCTACGATTGGTGTTCCTGCTGAGTACGGCGGTGCCGGTATTGATTTTCTAGGGCAGGCCCTGGTAACTGAAGAACTGGCCCGTGGTGACCTGGGTGTGGCTACCGCAATGGTTGCCAGTACCCTACTAGCAGCGGACCCCATCCACATTGCTGCTAATGAAGATCAGAAGCAACGCTGGTTTACCAAAATGCTTGAAGGTGGAGAATTTGCAGCCTTCTGTTTAACTGAACCCGGTGCAGGTTCTGACGTTGGTGGAATGTCCACTAGATGTAAGAAAACCGATGGTGGGTATATCCTTAATGGAACCAAGTGCTTATCACCAACGGTGGTGTTGCCAATCAATACACGGTATTTGCTACCCTGGATAAGAAAATGGGATATAAAGGAATATGTTGCTTTATGGTAGACAGAGAAAGTAAGGGTGTTTCCGTAGGTAAAACAGAGAACAAAATGGGTATCAGGTTATCCAACACCAGTGAAGTAGTGTTTGATAATGTGTTTGTTCCGGAAGAAAATCGCCTGGGTGAGGAAGGAACCGGGTGGATGACCTGTATGAAAACCCTGGATTATTCCAGACCGATGATTGCAGCACTGGCAGTCGGGTGTGCCCAGGGTGCTTATGACTTTGCAGTTGATTATGCAAAAATGCGGACGCAGTTTGGTAAGCCCATTGCAAGCTTCCAGGCTATCCAGTTCATGCTGGCTGATGCAATAATGAATATTGAAGCCGGTCGTTTGCTCTATCAAAAAGCCTGCTGGCTGAAAATGGAAGGAAAACCCTTCTCTCAGGTTTCCTCAATAGCCAAGGGCTTTTGCGGTGATATGGCTATGCAGGTAACCACTGACATGGTCCAGGTATTTGGTGGTTATGGTTTCACCAAGGATTACCCGGTAGAAAAATACATGCGTGATGCCAAGATACTCCAGATATATGAAGGAACCAGCCAGGTACAGCGCATGGTGGTTGCAGCTAACTTGTTGAAAGGTTTGAGATAACAGTTTACACGTTCTGAATAGTAGTTACCGAATATGGAATTGTTTTGCTTAAAGGAAGAAGTACCTATGAATGGGCTGAAGCATTGATAAATATAGCCCATCCTCAAATTCGTAATGAACTGATTAAATTAACGGAAAAAATTAGTTCCAATGGACCTTTCCTAATTGCAAAATTTGCAATTGGGAAAGGTCTACAGGTAAATATTGATACTGCTATGAGTATAGAATCAGACATGTTTAGTATGGGGCGTACAACGGAAGACAAAAATGAAGGCCTGGGGGAATTTGTTGAAAAGAGAAAATAATAATATAAGGGTAAGTAAATATCGTTTTTTTAGTATCGTGTTATTAACATTTAATGGTTGTATGTACAAATGTACAGCAGGCACTGTACAGACGGTTAACATAAGGTTCATGCACTCCACCAGGTAAAATTTTTGAATTAACTCATTAATAATAATCTCAGTTGCTAAATGGACTGCTTTTATACCGGAAGCAAAAAATTCATTTATATAGTAACAGATGTAGGTTGCATGAACCTGTAATTTTTAAAATTGTCGAGAATGTTTTATGATATTATTTCATAGTTTAAATATAAAATATGATGTTTTTTATATGTCCCCAAGCAAAGGAGGAGGTGAACAAAATGTTTTTTGAAGAGGTTAATGAAGGTTATACATTTAAGACCGGTACCAAACCTATTACAGGAACAGAAATTGATATTGTAGCCCAAATGTCAGGAATGGACCTGCCAGGCTTTCTGGATGACGAGTTTGCCAAAGGTTGGGGATTTAAAGCCCGGGTAGCTCCTGGTGCCTATCTTATAGCATGCATGATGGGATTAATGGCTAAACACGGTTTTCTGGCAGATGCGGTATGGACAGCTGCCGATGGTATTTCTTATAAAACACCGGTACATCCAGGCGATAAAATTTATGCTGAGGCTGAAGTAATTGGTACAAAAGAGATGAAACGCAAAGCGGGTCTGGTAACTTACACGTGGACAATTAAGAATCAAAATGACAATGTTGTTGCTCAAGGACAAAACACCTGACTTTTTCCCATGAAATCATCTGATTAGATGATTATGTTTTTAAATTTTTATCAGAGTTGGGTATTAAAAATACTTAAATAACTTCTTTAGTGTTAAAAAGGATGTTGGTTTCCAACATCCTTTTTAATAACCTCTTAAAATCTGCATTAATTACTTATCTCAAAAACCGGAGTATATTGTTTAGCATCTTTTTCTATTGACTTTTCACCAAAACGTCTATAAAATAAGTTTAAATATTTAAATAAATGTCTAAATATCTAAAAATGACAGCATCACATAGGAGTGAATTACATGCCCCTGAATACCGTTTTTAAGGCTTTATCAGATGCTACACGCCGGGAAATCTTAAACATGCTGCAGAAAAGCGACCTGAGTGCAGGGGAGATAGCTGATCAGTTTGACATGACCCGGCCCAGTATTTCTCATCATCTTAATATCCTGAAGCAGGCCAACCTGGTGCAGGACGTAAGGCAGGGCCAGAATATCTATTACTCATTGAATACCACTGTTTTTCAGGAAGTTATCAGCTGGTGTTATGATATTCTGGGCATTTCGCCAAAATCAAAAGGGGATCTTGCACCCAAGAGGTAAAAAACACCTGCAGACAGTGGAGCGAAATCTGTAGATAAGGAGAGAATTGACCATGGAAAACAAGGATAATAATGCTTACCGGCTGGATTGGAATACACTGCGTAAAGAATGGCCGTTGTGGATTTTAATGGCCGGGCTTCTGCTTTCAGCTGTTTTACTATATCCTCATCTGCCAACCCAGGTTCCGGGACACTGGAATATACATGGGGAAGTTGATGCTTATTATCCTAAAGCTTTCGGGGCCTTTTTTCCACCTCTGCTGGCCTTGGGCCTGTATTTGATGCTGTTATTTCTTCCTTTAATAGATCCCAAACGCAGTAATTATCAGCGCTTTAGCGGAGCTTATACTGCCATACGCTGGGGCCTGGTCTTTTTCATGGGTGTACTCTATGTTGTTACAATACTTGTTGCTCTAGGGTATCCGGTAAAAGTAGGACTGGCAGTAAAGGCCATGGTTTCTGTTCTTTTTCTTATCATCGGCAATTTTATGGGACAGTTCCGGCACAACTACTTTGTAGGCATTAAGACTCCCTGGACCCTGGCCAATGAAGAAGTCTGGCAGCGTACCCACCGATTGGGGGCCAAGATCTGGGTTGCAGGTAGTCTGGTATGCCTGGCCATGGCTCCGGTTTCAGCCGCCTGGGGTGCCTATGTTTTTTTCACATCCATTATGGTAATGGTGATTGTCCCCATCGTTTATTCTTATCTTTTCTTTGTCAAGCTGCAATAACGGGAAGCAAGGGGACGTTCTTTTTGCTTCCTTTTTCAGGTTTTGAAGACTATGTTTTGATTCAATTCAGTCACCCGGGCAATTTGTTGCTGTATTGCATCTTCAATTATTTTAATCTGCTTGATAATTTCATCATGCTTCTCTATGGTTGGTAGTGCCGTTATCGGCATCCCACCCAACATAGATTTGACATCCGTCTTAACTTTATCAATGGCAAAGTGGAAGAACTCGAGCAGCATCAGGCTTCGAGGGACTAGTCTTTGTGTTATAATAATATGGTAAAAATTTCTCATAATGGCGGTTTGAATTATGAAAGTATTGATGATTTTTATAGATGGTTTCGGTCTGGGGGAAAAAGTGGAGAACAACCCGTATTTTTTTGCTCGCACACCGTTTCTGGATGATATACTGGGCGGACATTTTTTATATCAGGACAGTGGGTTAGTTTATGGAGATGGGGCGATTATGGTACCAACTGATGCATTGCTTGGTCTGCCAGGTATTCCCCAGAGTGCTACGGGACAGACTACTCTGTGGACAGGGGTAAATGCAGCGCAGGCAGTAGGGCGTCATATCAACGCCTATCCCACACGACAGTTGAGAGAATTGATAAATACTTACAGTATCATGAAACGCCTGAATGAAAGAGGCAAAAAGGTTACTTTTGCCAATGCCTACCGGGGTGAATATTTTGAATTAGTTAAGAAGAGAAAAATGTTTCATTCTACCTCAACACTGGTAGCATTGAGCTCGGGGGAGCCTTTGCGAAGTATAGAAGATTTGAAAAATAACAATGCGGTATACCAGGATTTTACCAACCGCCTGCTGGTGGAATGGGGATATGACATAGAAGAGATAACACCGCAGCAGGCTGGGAAAAACCTTGCTAACGTGTCAATAGAATACGATTTTACTCTTTATGAGTATTTCATAAGTGACCAGACCGGACATAAAAGGGATATGAAAAAGGCAATAGAGATTTACGAGACTCTGGATAAGATGTTTGCCGCTTGTATTAGCAATTCTTCCCTGGAGGATACACTGATTCTCATAGTCAGTGACCATGGAAACTTGGAGGATCTGTCTTGCCAAAGTCACACAATAAATAAAGTGCCTACCCTGATAATCCATAAAGAGGTAGAAAAAACCGGTTATCATAAAATAAATTCATTAACTGATATAACCCCGTTTGTTCTGGACATATTGTGTCCAGATTGTTGAGAAAGGTAGTATTTAGGGAGAGTAAGCAGGAATAGGAGGAATGATTATGAATCTGAATGAAGTATATCGGCTGGCAGTGGAAATGGGAAAAACTTTTGATCCCCGGGGTGAGGAAGCAGTAAACCGCGTGTTGGAAGAGCGGCAGCAGGAATACGACAAAATGAAGGATGAAGATAAAATCTACTATGATGATGAAAACTTGACCAATCCCTATAATGATACTCGCATACTGGTGGGGAAGGGTGATGAGGAGATTGGTTCAGCAATCTGCGGTATCGATATGGAATCTACTGAAATACTGCTGGCTGACCGTTTACGGGGAAAAGGGCGGGTGATAGATATGGTGATTGCCCATCACCCAGAAGGTCGAGCTTTAGCAGACCTGCATAATGTTATGCAGGTACAGTCAGATATGATGGAAGCTGCGGGTGTCCCTATAAACATTGCCGAAGGAGTAATGGATGCACGTATTTCTGAGGTAAAACGGGGTCTAATGCCCCTAAACCACCAGCGTGCAGTAGATGCGGCCAGACTGCTAGATATTCCTTTTATGTGTGTGCATTCCCCGGCCGATAATCTGGTCAGCCGGTTTTTGGAAAAGCTTTTTGCGCAAACGTCTTACAGGACAGTGCAAGATGTGGTCGATATCCTGATGGAAATACCCGAATACCAGCAGGCCAGGATGATAAAGGCCGGACCGACTATTGTATCCGGGGATAAGAAGAGAAGAGCCGGTAAGATATTTCTGAAAATGACGGGCGGAACAGCAGGTTCGGTAAAGGGTTATGAAAAACTAGCCGCTGCCGGAGTTGGTACCATTGTGGGTATGCACATGACGGAAAATCATAGGAAAGCGGCCCGGGATAACCATATTAATGTTATCATCGCCGGGCATATGGCCAGTGATTCTATTGGAATAAATCTTTTCTTGGATGAAGTGGAGAAAAAAGGAGTAGAAATCATACCTGCTGCCGGACTGATCAGAGTAAAACGATCCGGAATTGAAACATTAAGAGATTAAGGGGCTCAGGCTTAAGTAATTAATCTATATCACCATTTATCAATCAACTTCAGGTATTCTTGTTTATCATGAGCATGTCTAAATATTTTCTCCCGGTTGTTACCCCTGCAGATAACATGATATAGATTTCTCATTTTCGCATTTCAGGCTCCAGTTTTTAAAGAATATCTATACACTATGGGGGGCCTGGCCATAGCCTATATTTTTATTACCTCGGCCGTAAGTGTAAATGAGTGGAATAAAAGTAAAGAAAAAAGCCC
>DAOUSQ010000103.1 GCA_030627145.1 Syntrophomonadaceae bacterium
AAATTCATGTATCTATGTAGAATAACTTTTAAAGTGATATTGCTAAAAATGGGGTTATGTATTAAAATACGTTATATATTTTTACTACTAAAAGGGGGATGTAAGAGATGTTTGCGACTTAATATATTATTAGCAACAGATTGTAGATAATCAATAGTTTAGCTAATTATATATCCTGGTTATTATTAATATTCTATATTTAAATTATTTATTGAGGAGGAAGAGTTTTGAGTAAAAAGAATTTTATGATAATCGCAGGACTTATTGTTGGTGCCCTTGCTGCATATATGAGCAATCTGGGAAATCCGGCTAATATGGGTGTATGTATTGCCTGTTTTTATCGTGATATTGCCGGTGCTCTCGGTCTTCACCGGGCAGCTGTGGTTCAGTACCTGAGACCTGAAATTATGGGTATAGCCCTGGGCGCATTTATATCAGCGCTGGCTTTTGGTGAATTTCGCGCACGTGGTGGTTCATCCCCACTGGTCCGTTTTCTATTAGGAACATTTTTTATGATCGGCGCTCTGGTTTTCCTAGGCTGTCCCGTAAGAGCAGTTTTACGTCTTGCCGGTGGTGACCTTAACTCCATTGCAGCATTTGCCGGAATAATTGTTGGCGCTCTAATAGGTATTTATTTTCTCAAGCGCGGGTTCAACCTGGGCAGGGCAAATCCGACTTATGCTGCTTCAGGCTGGTTAATGCCAATCTTAATGGTAGGACTTCTCCTTCTAGCCATTGCAAAGCCTGCATTTATATTTTACAGTGAAAAAGGCCCGGGCTCTTTATTTGCCCCATTGGGGATTTCACTGGCAGCCGGTCTACTTATCGGTTTTCTTGCCCAGAGAACCCGGATGTGCTTTGTAGGTGGTTGGCGTGACCTTTTCCTGGTTAAAGATACTTATCTTTTTAGTGGAATTGCCGCTGTTTTTATAGGTGCCCTTATAATTAATTTAGTTACAGGAAATGTCAACATCGGTTTCGAAGGCCAGCCCGTGGCTCATACCAACCAGCTGTGGAATTTCCTGGGAATGGTTTTAGCCGGTCTTTGTGCTACGCTTCTCGGAGGTTGTCCTTTACGGCAAACTATCCTGTCTTCTGAAGGGGATGTTGACGCATCAGTTACAATATTAGGACTTATAACAGGAGCAGCATTCGCCCACAATTTCCTTCTTGCTTCAAGCCCAAAAGGCCCGGGAACATATGGCCCTATATCTGTAATAATAGGCCTGGTATTTGCCTGTTTTATCGGTTATGTAATGTGTGAAAAGATAGGATTCTCGTTTAAGAAAGAAACTAAAACAGATGCAAGTATTGGGCAATAGGAAAAAAATGGTTTTTATCAAGATGATAAATATTACACGGAGGTGTTAGTAGTTGTTCTGGCATAAAGTAAAATCACGCTTTTCTGGAGCTGGATCCGGGAACATTTCCGGGAGTGGGCTGGTGATTTTTAACGTTGTAGAAGATGCCATTAAAGCAGAAAAGGTGCTCGAAGGAGCCGGGTATGCATGCAAGCTGGTGGCCCCGCCACCAGCTTTACGCAAGGGATGTGACCTTGCTCTAGAAATCAATCTGGTAGAGCAGCCTGTTATTGAAAGGGTCCTTGATCCAGAAGTGCCTTATGTGGACATTTCCCCGCTGGCAGGGACTGCAGAGCTTTTGCAAATAGTCAAGGTAAGTGAATATGGAAAATACACCATGGTCAAGGCAGGTAATATGAAGGTCACCTTTGACAACACAACAGGCGTAATTGTAAATACTTCCGGAGGCGGATGCCCGGATATTCCCTATTTACACCTTCAACTTGTTGGTCAAAAGCTGACCGATGCACCTCGTCCAAAAGACCTTGGTTTTACTCTCTGTTCCTTAATGCTGGACCGTGCTTTTGAAAAATGCCTTTCTTTATGGGAAAGGGGGAAATCAATTTGCTGCTCATAGCAGGGATTGTTCCCTTAGCAGATTTTCCATTAGTCAGGGGAAAGGTTGAAACAGATGAGCATTCTCTCCTGGTAAATGGACACTCCATTCCCTATACCCAGGGAACTGCAGCCATGGTAAGCGCTGCCCTGGCAGTTACCACTTACCTGAAACTGGAACCGCCTCAGGTCGTCTTGGCAGGAGATCTCGGTTCTGGAGAGGGAAGCAGGCTTATCTACCAGCACTTGATCCAGCATATTGCTGATCTATCACCTGAAGTCCTGGCTTTGCATTACTGGATGCCTGATCTGGAATTGATGAAAGGGCTTAATACCGCGGTTGGAAAGTGCAAGCAAAGACCCATTATGGTTGCTGATGCTGCTTCTATGTATGCGGCCAAGGCTGCCGGGCTAGCTCCGGACTTTGATGTTTTTACCCCAGATGCCTCCGAGATTGCCTTTCTTGCCGACCCGAAGGCCATACACCCGGCATACATTGACCGGCATCTATTTGAAGCTGATCTTTCCAGGGCTCCTGAACTCATTGATAAAGCATACTGTAATAAGGGCGCTGCCAGGCTTCTACTGGTCAAAGGCGCAGTCGATTATATAGCCGTCGAGGGAAATATACTGGCTACAGTTGCTGAGCCTGATGTGCCGGAAATTGAGTGTATAGGAGGAACCGGTGATACTATAACCGGCATGGTTGCGGCTTTCGCCTTTGCTGGATTGCAACTAGACCAGGCCGCAATAATTAGTGCGAAGGCCAACCGGCTTGCCGGCCAAATGGCAAAAGCCAATCCTGCTACAAGAGTAAATGAAATCATTGAACAGTTACCTGCTGTTTTTGACGATAACCTCACTTCATGGGGTATTATCGAAAGGAGATAATATAAATGATAGAAGTTGATGTACGTGGTCTTTCCTGTCCTATTCCTGTAGTCCAAACCAAACAGGCTATGGAAAAAAATCCAGGTGAACCAATTACCGTTTTCCTGGAAAGCGAAGTTTCAAAAGAAAACGTAACACGTCTGGCCCAAAGCCAGGGATATAAAGTAAAAGAACAAAAATCAGGCGGTGAATACCGGTTGCTGCTGGAAAAATAATTTTACAAAAACAAGGGGACGTCCCCTTGTTTTTGTATTCCGTTCATAATAATATCCGCAATCTGCCCGGCGAGAACTTCTGAGTCAATTTCCCAGTCCTCTATAGTAATGGGTACCCAGATTGAACCCATGGTACCTAATACCATAAGGGTTGCCAGATAGGTATTCACCTCTCGAAATTCTCCCGAAGAAATCCCTTCTTCTATCATGATCTTCATCCGCTGTTCTTTCTCTTTTCGCATGGCTTTAAACCATTCTCTTAATTCCTCATCAAAGCCTCCGTTATCCCAGAAGACAATACGGGTTAACTCTTTATTCTCTTTACAGAATTCGATATGTGCTTTTATTAGTAGCTCTATTCTTTTGGCTACACTCAGCTTTCCCATTTCTTTTATGTCAAAGCTTTTATAATATATTTGCAGGCTGGTAGTTAACATCTCCTGAAAGAGCTGCAGCTTGCTGTCAAAATATTCATAGATGGTGCCTTTACCAATTCCTGCTGCAGCTGCAATTTCCTCCATACGGGTATTGTGATAACCTTTACTGGAAAATACCTGTACTGCAGCTTCAATAATTGCCTCTCTTTTATTTCCTGTCCTTGTGTTTCTCTGTTTCATAGCAGTCTCCCCCTCGAGGTAAAAAAGTTCATCTATGTCCTGTAATGGACGCTGGTTCTCCGGCACTCACCGCATCGTTGCAAAATCTATTTCTGTATCATCCTGCGGTAGTATAACCTTATTGATTCTAAGAAATTTTTTATTGAGTGCTGGATCACACGCAGATTATTAGGATTCCCTCTGATTTTTTTAAATATAAGGTTGATTCCACTGAAAAAAACCTGAATTTAAACAAAAACATTGAATAATTACAAAAAATATACATGCAAATCCGTGCCATTCCGCGTTCTCCGCGTCTATTAATACGGTGGCATATATAATTATTACTTCTTGCAGTGGAATCATGGTTTAATATTACCTTTTCTTATGGTGAAACTTTAACTATTATGGACGTCTGCTTTTTTCGACCTTGAAAATTTCCGGCCCAGCTTCTGCCCCCAGTCATCAAAAATGCTGTATACTACCGGCACCAGTACCAGAGTAATAAGGGTTGAAGCCAGTAGCCCGCCTATTACAACGGTTGCCATTGGAGCCTGGTATTCTCCACCTTCACCCACACCCAGTGCCAGCGGACACATTGCCAGTATAGTTGTTAAGGCAGTCATTAATATGGGCCGGAGTCTCACCCTGCCTGCCTCTACTATAGCCGCATTTCTTTCCATTCCCGATTCCCGCAGCTGTTTTAAATAGTCCACAAAAACAATAGCATTGGATACAGATATTCCCACCAGCATTATTAGCCCGATAAAGGCTGGTACACTAAGGCTTCTGCCGGTAAGAAGCAACCCAAAGACCACGCCTATTGTAGCTGTTGGAACAGAAAACATAATTACAAAGGGGTTAAAGAAAGATTCATACTGTACAGCCATAACCGCGTAAACAAGTATTATAGCCAGTAGTAACGCAATAGCCAGACTGCCGAAACTCTCCATCATCTCCTGGTTTTCTCCAGCATATTCTACAACATAGCCGGCAGGCAGGTTTATTTTGCTGACTTCGGCTTTAATATCATCTATTACACTTTTTAAATCCCGGTTTAACAGGTACCCGCTTATCTCGGCTTTGCGTACCTGGTCAACCCGGTTTATTTCAATAGGCCCCTGGGCCAATTCAA
>DAOUSQ010000064.1 GCA_030627145.1 Syntrophomonadaceae bacterium
ACAATGTCCTGGTATAACTTATAGCACCAGGGTCCTTTCCCCCATGTCCCGGGTCGAGTACAATGGTTATTTCTTTTTTTGCGTCGGGGCTAATCTGGCTTAAACCAAGTTTATTCGGAACAAGTATTACGCTTATCATATCTCCATTAAGGTTTTTGGTAATTTGATAGCTTTCTATATCATTAAGTTCTAATATAACTTCCGTAGACTTTTTTTCTGGTAACTCCTTAATCTCAATTAAAGACGCCCCCATCCCCTTGAAATCATAATTATCCTCTGCCAGTCCTTTCAGGATACCGGGAAGTTCTATTGTAAGCATATTGCTATTTCTTCTTTCATTATATTCCATTGCAGCTAAGGACTTTATAACTACTATATTATTGCCATTATTAAGTGATATTTCTTGTATTTCTTTTAACTGAGATGGAATTAGAAATACCTGTTTAGTCCCGTCTTCTTCACTCAGATTTTGATAAGCATAGTCTTTCGGCAGGTCAACAGTTACCCAGGTAGTATCATCCAAAGTTACAGCCTCAATATGAATCTTTTCATTCTTGCCAGTACCCAGGTATAGATCAGTTTCATCCCTCCCGGTCTCCAGTTTTACCCCGGTAAAGGTGTAAACTATTTTACGACCATCATCTTTTTCTTGTATTGTTGGTTCGGCTTTATCCCTGGTTTTCATAACCAGTCTATAACCCTCTTTTGAAAAACGAGTGGAAATAGCTATGACCCCCTCGGCAACCGGGGCATCTTCATCTCCTTTATTATTCAAGCTATTAATATCAAATACAGCTGATTCATTATTACTGGTGGGATTTGTAGAAATTTCTTCGTTTTCACTGTCCGTTACCGGGGCAACCACCCATCCTGCTACCCAGGCAGATCTCCCCCCTCTGCTTACCTGGTACCACCCATCTTTTTCATCAAGAACATCTAATCTTTCTCCTGAACGTGCCACATCAATCTTGTCGTGAGTAGTTGCCGGGCCGCTGCGCAGGTTTACTGTATCTTCTTTAATAGTAACCGCAGCTACTTTAGTCCCTTCGTTTCCGCCTGTATTATTATCATTTGTCGCAATATTTATAGTCCGGGTAGCACCATCCCAGGCTACCTGTCCGCCAAATGCTTCACCGACAAAGCGCAGGGGAGCTAATGTCCTATCATTTACTATTTTTGCCGGTACATCCAGTTCCCAGCCCTGACCATTAACTGTGGGTGTAGTGGAGCCTATAGGTAAAACTACTGTTGTACTCCCTTTTGCTGCTGTAACTGTACGAGTATCGTTATCCCACTCTACGGTGGCTCCCATAGCCTCAAAGATTGCCCTTAGTGGGACAAGTGTGCGATCGTTTTCAATTATTGGCTCAACGTCAAAGCTTAACTGTTCCTGATTAAGAAAAACCACAGGAGGAGCTAATCCATTATCTTGTGCCGGTAATTTTTCAATCTGGGTCCCTGCCTGCACCTCACTTACCAGCCACCCTGCTATATAAGCAGTACTGCCGCTGGTAAGCCTTATTTTATACCAGTCACCTTCATGGCCAAGAACAGTAAAAACTGCCTTATCTTCTGCTGTACCGACTTTTGCATAAGAAGTTCCCGGACCACTGCGGATATTGATGGGACCATTCTTAACCTGTATCTTTTTAGTGACAGGTATTTGAATACCAGAGTCGGCAGAGCCTGCAGCATTATTATTAACTTCCTGAACTAACCAGCCAGCAACAAAAGCACTATCACCATTGTTCAAGAGAATCTTATACCAGTCACCTTCCTGACCAAGAACAGGGAAGATGGCCTTATCTTCAATCATTCCCATTTTATCGTAGGAACTCGCAGGTCCACTGCGGATATTTATGGGGCCGTCTTTTACCTGTATTTTCTTAATTGTGAGAGGTTCCGGTGCAGAGGGTAATACACACTCGCTGTTATTGTCATCTCCTACCAGCGAGGAATGCACAAAACAAATCGTTCCCTCCTTTGTTCTTACCTTATACCATTCTCCATCTACGTCCAATAGAAATAGCAAATCTCCTCTAACAGCTTTCCCCAAGCGAGAATAAGAAGTGCCCGGTCCAGAGCGAAGGTTTACCAGGTCTTTTGTAACCCGCAAATGTATCTCTTTATTAACATTAATCAAAGAACCGGATATCCAGCCTGTTAACTTTCCAAATTGGATCTTATACCAGCCGTTGGAACTTTCCAGGATAGTAACCTCTGTATCCTTATATAGAGTACCATTAATCTCGCAATTGCAACCAGGACCTGACCTGACATTAACTACACTTCCAGTTATTTTCCCGGTATCAGCCCATGCCGGCAGTACAAGAATTAAGATAAATATACTTACTAACAGTAAGCCCGGCAAAATAGTTTTTAAACTCCTGCTCATATAATCACCCTGTTCATTGATTTTTGAATTATTAATGCAATGTTGGTTCCACTGCAGAACGTCCGTTATTATCTCTTTTAGGGGAGACTTCAGCCTCCTGAAAATCAGGATACCAATTCTTCAGCATTTAACGCGGAAGCTAAAGCATCCGCTACAGATAATATAAAAAAATTATAAAAGTTTTGGGTTTTTACAGTGGAATCAAAATTAAAAATTTAAAACTAATTATCGCTGCTTAATTCGACATTTTCCGGGTTTAGTCCTGCAATTATTTCACGGAAAATATAACAAGTTTCTTAATGTTATACAAGTTACAGATAGGATTCTTTCATGTAAATTGGTTTTTTTGAAGAATAGGAGCTAAAAGTGCAGAAAAATTGGATATCTTATATGTATGATAAAATTACAAGGGTAGTGGATCCGGCCCCTGTCCCTTTTTATGGTATAATATGTAGCAAACAGGTATTTTCTAAGAAAGGGATTTTTATGGCTATTCCATCAAAAAAGACCAAAGCAGTTGATGCGCAAATACCATCTGCACTTTATCCAATACTATGGGATATTAACATAGAAAGCGTTGATATAAATCAACATAAAACTTTTATTATTGAGCGTATTTTAAACTATGGAGATGAAGATTGCTATAGATGGATGTTTATAACCTGTACCGAGAAAGAAATTACAAAAGTTGTAAGAAACAGCCGTAGAATATCACGCAAAACTGCCACCATGATGGCAAATTATTATAATATCCCGAAGGGAGAGATAAGGTGTTTGAATCAAGCATCGAACCTGGACTTCTACCCGTTTTAGACAAATTGCAGTCTTCTGGAATTTTTCAAAAATATAGCTTTTATCTTGCTGGTGATACAGGTTTAGCCCTTCAAATTGGACACCGTTTGTCAGTAGATATGAAGGGACTTGGGTATTTTGAAGACGCCGAAAACGAACCTGTGCCAATTATGCAACAATCAAACCAGCAGGTGCCGTTAATTGCAGAAGAATGGGAAAATATAAAACAATTTATGTTGAATACCCAGAAAACTGCTATAAAGGATTTAACCCAATAATAAAAAAGATTCATTAGACTGCAAAAAACCCCTTCCTGACTTCTGTTTTCAGGAAGGGGTTTTTATCTATTCAACAAAGCTAACAAAAATATCTAAGACCTCTTTAGAGTGCTTTTACCAGCCAAAAGAACTGTCCCCGTGGCAGGGCTTCAGAAAAAGGTTTTTCCACAAAACTAATATAAGCCCTGTGGAAAAATATCAAAATCCGCTATTCATGATAAAGCTGGATAAACCTTTTTTCTAAACCTTACTGCCAGGCATATCCAACTCCCCCGGAAGATGTCCGGGACTGGGAAGGTTTGACCTCTCTTCATTTCTATCATCGTCTTCTCCTGTTTGATTGGTATCTTTTCCTGTTGTATTTTCATCTATATTTATAGGTTCTTCATCTGAATCATTATCATCTTTATTTACATCTGCCTCACTTTCATTGTCCTTCGGCTCAGGTCTATATACAGGATAGGGGGAAGCCTGTATAGCTGCTACTGTTTTCCCCGCAAACATATTATCAAGTAAACTGGTAATCGAGCTCTGGTCAGCTATCCAGAAACTCTGCTCCATATTTCCCTCATCGTCATATACATCAAAAAAATAACCGGGCAATGTCTGTGTTATTATAGAATCAGAATTAAAACCAGGGGCCCAGCTGGCTAGTTTTAACATATCACTGGTCTTCATATTGGTAGTCATATATTCGTTTAACTGTTGGACTAGTTTGGGCAGTTTGATTATGGTTTTAGCCTGCAAAACTTCATCTGCTAAAGCCCTGATAAATTCCTGCTGCTGGGTAGTTCGCTGAATATCCCCATAAGCATAATTACGGTACCTGACAAAAGCCAGTGCCTGTTTGCCGTTTAGCCTCTGATTACCGGGATAAAGGTCTATTCCCTCAGAAGGTTTATACATACGACAGGGAACATTAATATCTACCCCGCCCAGGGTATCTATTATATTTGCAAAACCATTAAAATCCATCTCTATATAATAATCAATTGTAATCCCCATAAAATTCTCCACAGTTTCAACCGCGTATTCCGGACCACCCACATAATTTGCCGTACATATTTTGGGCAGGGGGCTTCCTTTAATTTCAACTCTGGTATCACGGGGAATGGATACTATAGCCGCTTTATCCAGTTTCGGGTCAATAGACACCAGCATTATAGTATCGGAGCGAGATTTTTTCTCCCCAGGCCGGGCATCTATTCCTAAAACCAATATGTTAGTCCTTTCTCCATCATCAAGATCAGAAATCTGGTCTTCAATTCCGCTGCGGTCAGCAGCTTTAATAGCATTCTGTGCTACTTTTGTCGCCCCGGCACCAATACAAAAGAAAACAGCAAAGACCAGACTTGATATTAGAATAAGTCTAAAATATGATTTTTTCTTTGCCACAATATCACCCCCTGATATAAACACACTTACTAACCATTATTACGAACCAACTAATCTTTTAATTCCTTAATTAAAAATTCAAAATTGATTCCACTGCTAAAAGTCCGTTATTATCTCTTTCCAGGGAGACTCCAGCCTCCTAAAAATCAGGACGCCAATTCTTCGGCATTTAACGCGGAAGCTGAAGCATCCGCTACAAATAATATAGAAAAATTATAAAAGTTTTAGGTTTTTGCAAGGGAATCAAAATACATAATTCAAAATTATCTAACTTATGACTTTAGTTCAACATTTTGCGCCTTCACAGTTTTGTTTACCGGTGTCCTAATTTTGGTCGTCTCACCTGTAAACAGACCAATTTTATCAGCCCCCAGTACAATGAAAAGAAGTAATACTGCCAGTACCATAGTAGCTTTTGGGCTGGTTATAAAGGTAAGTGTTACCGCTGCTGCGCCAAAAAACCCGCTTAAACAGTATATTATTATAACACTGCGGCGGTGACCTATTCCCAGGGCCATCAAACGGTGGTGTAGGTGGTCCTTGTCCGGCATAAAAATTGGTGTTTTATTATTTATACGCCTTATAATGGCAGAAAAGGTATCAAGAATAGGAATTCCCAGTATAACAATGGGAATAAATAATGAAATAAGTGCCGCACTCTTGGCAGTTCCCATAATAGCCAAACAGGCCAGTGTAAACCCCAGGAAATTAGAACCTCCGTCCCCCATAAATGTTTTTGCAGGATAAAAATTATACGGCAGAAAACCCATAATAGCCGCTACCAGCACAAACGCAGCTGCGGTTACTCCTGCCTGCCCCTGTACCAGGGCCACTATACCCATAGTTATTGCCGCAATAGCAGAAACTCCGCCGGCTAATCCATCAAGACCATCTATCAGGTTTACAGCATTACTTACCCCGATAATCCATAACATGGTTAAAGGTACGCTTAAAATTCCCAGGTTCAAAAGTCCATCAAATGGGTTGGTAACAAATTGTACTACTACTCCAAAATAAACCGCAACAGCGGAAGCAATAATCTGCCCTGTTAATTTCACCCAGGGGGAAAGTTGATATATATCATCAAGAATTCCTACCAAAAAAACTATGCTTGCTCCATAAATAAGTCCCAAAAAAGGCCCGGATACTTTCACAATAAATACCATGCAGAAAACAAAAGCCAGGTAAATTGCCACTCCTCCCATCCTGGGCATAGTTTGAGAATGGCGAGGCTTTATAAATTAGCATCTTTCCCTGAATACAAGACCCTGGATGATTTTGATCTGGCAGCTCAACAATCTCTGAGTAAGAAACAGTTAAAAC
>DAOUSQ010000020.1 GCA_030627145.1 Syntrophomonadaceae bacterium
ATACGAGGCCCGTACGTACGGTTCTGTGAGAGGGATGATGCTGCAGCAAGCTACTGCAGCATTACCCTACTCGATTAATTAATTGTTATCATGTATAAGTCAAAGATGTTATGTAATATAATAAAATAATTGGGGTAAAGTAAGTTGTGCTGGGGGTTTGGTTTTGACAGGAGAAAGATTCAAGTCGAAATTAATTCTTATTCTTGTTTTGGTATCAGGTATAACATTAACCATAATGTTTTACCTTTATCATAATCTATATGAGTTTAAGCAGTTTCTTCCAGGTGTCAGAATTGCTTCTGTACCAGTGCAGGGATGTAATCAAGAACAGGCATCAAGAATTATTCAAGACTGGTTAGATGAAGCCTATCATATTCCCATTATATTCTACAATGATGGTTATAGCTATGAAACTATGGCAGGTGAGCTGTGCCAGCATGTAAATACAAATAAGGTTATCGAGGAAATATGGAACAAAGAAAAGCATAGGAATTGGAAGTCAAAGGTTTCAAATATCAGGGGAAATAAATGGATAACATATCCCATTGCAATTGACTACGATCCTATGGCATTGCAGAAAGTAATTGATGAAGTCAGTAAACACCTGGATGTTGAACCTGTTAATGCCAGGCTTAAAGTAGATATAGAAAAAGGTCTGGTAATAATCCCAGGTATCATAGGAAAAAGTGTAGATTATCGGGGTACTTTTGTGCGGCTTCCCCGAGAATGGGGTGAGTTTAACCGGATAGAATTACCTGTAATACTACAAGAAGAATATCCAAAAGTAAATGAAGAATCATTAAAAAAAATGGGGGAACTTTCCTCGTTTACTACCTGGTATAATGTTGGTGACATAGACAGGTCCCATAATCTTTTTTTGGCAGCCTCAGCAATTAACTCCAGTGTAATTCAACCAGGAGATGTTTTTTCTTTTAACCAGACGGTAGGTGAACGGACATATGAAGCAGGCTACCGTGATGCCCTGGTAATAATAGGGGATAAATTTGAACCGGGTACCGGAGGGGGCGTTTGCCAGGTATCTTCAACTCTTTATAATGCTTGTTTACTCTCTGGTTTAGAGATAGTTGAACGCCATAACCATGCCCTGGCAGTGGCGTATGTACCACTGGGAAGAGATGCTACTGTAGTATATGGGCTTCAAGATTTTAGTTTTAAGAATAACACTGGATATCCTGTATATATTCGAGCTGTTACAGAGGCGGGTAAACTTACCATAAATATTTACGGGCACATGGACTATTTGCAAAATATAGAATTGAGCCACGTGGTTGATGAGGTTATAGACTTTGAAGAGGTCAGGAAAATAAACCCTGATCTAGAACCAGGCGAAGAGAAAGTAGATATTAAAGGGTTTCCCGGTTATGTAGTCAGGTCTTTTCGTACTTTTAAGGATGAAGAAGGCGGGGTTATTAAGCAAGAAAAACTGGCCACTGATAAATATAAACCTTTGAATACATTAATCTATGTTGGACTGCCTGATGAGTCTGAAACTACTAATCAAGAGGAGGTTATATCTGATGAACAGGATGAAATTCAGCCAGAAGGCGAAAACAATAATAATGGGGAGAAAAACATGGGGAAGAACAAGGTGAACAGAGATGAGGGAGATCAACTTTAGGAGTGAAAAATCCAGATTAATTGGTGTGTTAACGGTACTTGTAGTCTTGGTAGGGTTTGTTTCCTGGGATTTTTATTTCATCAACCGGTACTATGGGCCGGTTGATCCTGAAGATAAAAGTTGTGTAGATTTAATAATACCGGAAAATAGTAATGCCAGGCAGGTGGCAGCTATTCTTAAGACAAATGACCTTGTCTACAGTGAAACAGCATTTTTAACTTATGTTCGTAAGGGTGGATTTGATAATAAATTGCTTGCCGGGCACTACAGGTTTAGCCGTAGTCAGGCTTTAAAAGAAATTGTTGATATGATAACCAACGGAAAGGTAGTGAACATATCTTTTACTATTCCTGAAGGGTATACGGTAAGGCAGATAGAAGAAATGCTGGTGAAAAAAGGTATTGTTACAGAAGAGGAATGGGCTAAAGCGATAAAGGAAAATTATGATTATGAATTTTTAAAAGATATTCCTCTTGGCGTGGACAACCGTCTGGAGGGGTTCTTGTTTCCGGATACTTATTTGATATCAGAGGATACGACTGCAAAACAAATTATTAATCTGATACTGAATAATTTTAAGAATGTATGGGAAAAGGAATTTGCAGGACAGGCATGTACCAGTAATATGAACATTAAAGAAATAATAACACTGGCTTCGCTCATTGAAAAAGAAGCCATGATTGACGAGGAACGTAAAACTATAGCCGGAGTCATCGTAAACCGCCTGGAAAAAGGAATGCTTTTACAGATTGATGCAACAGTATTATATTGCATGAGTGAACATCAAGATGTGGTTACATATGCCGATTTAGAAGTTGATTCTTATTATAATACATATAAATATGCAGGTTTACCACCCGGGCCTATAGCCTGTCCGGGTAGGGCTTCTATCAAAGCTGCATTAAACCCTGAAAAACACTCATATTTCTATTATTGTTCTAGGGGAGACGGTAGTCATTGCTTTTCTAAAACTTATGCAGAACATTTAAGAGCCAAGAACAAATATATTAATTAGTTGATATTTGAAGGTCGTACAAATAAAAACCTGGAGGGAAAATTATGGAACGTCCTGAACTGGTTCTTCCAGCAGGCAACATAGAGAAACTAAAGACCGCTTTCCTGTTTGGTGCTGATGCAGTTTACCTGGGAGGAAAAGAATTCAGCCTCCGGGCTTATGCTGGTAATTTTACCCTGGACGAAATGGCAGAGGGATTAGAATTTGCCCACAGGAGGCAGAAAAAAATATATGTTGGAGTAAATATTCTGGCCCATAACCACGATCTTAAAAATTTACCGGAATACTTACAGGAATTAAACAATTTACAGGTTGATGGGTTAATAATATCTGATCCGGGGATATTACGCCTGGCTAAAAAATACGCTCCTGGGATTCCAGTAACCATAAGTACCCAGGCCAATGTTACTAACTATGAATCGGCAGCGTTTTTTCGGGATTTGGGTGCAAGAAGGATTGTCCTGGCCAGGGAGCTTAATCTAGTTGAGATAGAAGAGATAAAACACAGGCTTGAAGTTGAAATAGAAATTTTTGTTCATGGGGCTATGTGTGTATCATATTCTGGTAGATGCCTGCTTTCTCATTACATGACCGGCAGGAGTGCCAATCGAGGAGCCTGTGCACACCCGTGCCGCTACAACTATAATCTTGTTGAAGAAAAAAGACCTGGCGAATACTTTCCTATAGAGGAGGATGAACGGGGGAGCTATATATTAAATTCCCGTGATCTCTGTCTTATCGAGTATGTTCCACGTTTAATGGAAATAGGAATTAATGCTTTCAAGGTGGAAGGCAGAATGAAGAGTCCACTGTATGTTGCATCTGTGGCAGGTGTTTACCGGCAGGCAATAGACAGGTATTTTAACACTGGAATAAGCTATACAAATGAAGAAATTGTGGGATGGATTCAGGAACTTAATAAGACTGCTACCCGGCCATTTACCAGCGGGTTTATGGAAGGTGAATCCCCTCAAATTCAGGATATAAATAAAGAAGATATGCCAATGCGTACGGACTTCTGTGGAATAGTAAAAGGTTATAATAAAGAACTTCAAATGCTTCAGGTTGAACAGAGGGCTAATTTTGGTCCTGGTGATAATTTACAGTTATTATTACCAGGTAGTGAAGTTCTGAAAATTAATTTAGATAAATTATATGATGAGAATTTAAACCTGATTGATAGGGCCCGCCACCCCAGGCAGAGAGTTTTATTGCCATTTTACAGGCCCGTACCTGAATATTCTATTTTAAGAAGGGTTGTAGGTAATCATCAAAGATAAGATATATGCACAGATATCTCCGAAAAACATAGATATGCTTACCAAAATTATAGAAGGATATGAACACTTGGGAATAGTATCGACAATTGAAAGGAAAAGTGGACTTGTTGTAATAAGAGGGAGCGAAGATACTTACCCTGAAATCAAAAAGATTTTATCCACCCTGCCTTTTTCTCTAGAAATATTAGAAGGGTCGGGTTTTTCAGTTAATAGAGAATAGAGAATAGTTATTGTTGAAAAAAGCTTTGCTTTTTTCTTTATCCAATATTCTTAGACTTTTTGTAAATCTCTTTGGAACGAACAAGTCCACTATAACAAATGTTTTTGATAGTTTATCACAGGACTTTTAGATAAGAGTAAAGAATAATAACCCCCTATCGAGCCAATGATAAGTACACAGGTTCAAAAGGGGGTTTTATCATGCGGAAGCGTCGCATTTTTATTTTAATGTGCATCGTCTTATCTATTTACCTGGGACTACTGTGTAAAATTGCTTACTACCAGGTAATTAAAGGATATTCCATTGCCAGGCAGGCTGTTGCAATGCGAAGCAAGCAGATAGAATTAAAAGAATTTTCACGTGGAGAAATATTAGATCGTAACCTCCTGCCTCTGACGGGTACAATTACCTCCACTGCTTTGTATTGTTTTCCACAGGAGATGGGTAAGAGCTTAAATAGTGATAAAGATGCAGCAAAAAAACCTTCTGTTCAGTCCTTTAAAGAGGTAGCGGAGTTTTTAAACCAGGTAATAGATAATAAAGATAATGATGAAAATTATCAATATAACAAAGAACGTGAAGAGACCAGGTTTAGTGCCCAGGTTCAAGATAATAATATCAGTACAGGTGATATGGATAAAAAATCTGATTTTGAGGCTCTAGAAAGTGAAATTAATAAAAATAATATGAAGAATAAAACCAGTGATAATATACTTTCCAGGTTAAATAATGCTACCAGATTGGGCAGGCCTTTTGTAAGAATTGCATCTGATCTGACAGATCAGGAAATCCAGAAAATAAATTCTTCTAATTTATCTGGAATAGTAATTGCGCCTGTCATTAAACGTTACAAGCAGGATGGATTTTGTGCGCATCTTTTAGGGTATGTGACAGGTAATTCAACAAATAGCGAAGGAAGAGCCGGTATAGAAAAAGTGTATGATGATTTACTGAAAGAAAGTTCTTCTTCCCAGGAGCTCACCTCGGTCCTGGACGCCAGGGGCATGGCGATTAAAGGGTTGATGTTTAAGGTGAGACAGGAACAGGACAGGCAAAAAGCTTCAGTTGTATTAACGATAGATAAGCGGATTCAAGAAATTGTTGAAAACACAATGTCAAAACGAGTTAATAAAGGTGCTGTGGTGGTTATGGACGTACATAGTAAAGAAGTGCTGGCTATGGCTAGCAGGCCTACATTTAACCCCTATCATATAGAAAATGTACTGGATGATAACGAAAGTTCTTTAAGAAACCGGGCACTCTGCAGGTACCATCCAGGTTCATTGTTTAAAATTCTAGTAGCTTCAGCAGCACTGGAAGAAGGAGTGGTTAAGACAGGTGACCGATTTTTTTGTTCAGGTAAATATGTTTTTAATGATAAAGTATCCATATCCTGTTGGAAGGAAGAAGGGCATGGGGAACTGAATTTTGCCCGGGCCTTTGCTCTTTCCTGTAATCCTTCCTTTATTGAAGTGGGGCTGAAGCTGGGAAAGAAAAAACTGCTTGATTATGTTGATATTTTGCATATAACCGATGAAACTATAATAGGCTACAAGAATAATGCCGGTACCTATGTAGAGATAAACCCTGGAGAACCAGCGCTGGGGAATGCCTGTCTCGGGCAGCAGGGAATAATGCTTACACCTCTGCAGTTAACATCTCTAATATCAACCGTAGCCGATGGTGGTTACTGGGCTCCACCTTCTCTGGTAAAATATATAGTTAACAAAGAAGGACAGAAAGACATTCTTTTTAAACCTGGGAAAAAACAGGTTATTAGCAGGGAAACAGCCGAAACCGTACAGGAACTTATGAAATTAGTAGTTAGTGAAGGGACAGGTAAAACTGCTTCTATTCCTGAAGTGAAAGTTGCCGGGAAAACAGCTACCAGCCAGACAGGAATTATAAAAGGTGATGAGGAAATACTTAACACCTGGTTTGGAGGCTTTTTCCCGGCAGATAATCCCCGGTGGGCTATAGTTATCCTTGTTGAGGGAGGAGAATCGGGGGCTAAAAATGCAGCGCCAGTCTTTAAAGATATAGCCCGTGGTATGCTCAATTACTTCTCTATTACAAAGTAAAGAGTGAGGTAAAGTCTAAATTTACTATATAGTAAACTCAAGGCCTGATCTCACTCTTTACTATTGACTTCATAAAGGGAAAATGTATAATAAAGACATAATGATAATGATTATCATTTAAGCTTCGGGAGAATATGAGTACCTTTATTTTTATGGATAAAGTTAGGTGGTTATAACTTTACCCTGTGGAAAGTGATATACTGGGGGTTCTAGAATGACTTCACTGCCATTAACACAATCTCTTCAGGATTACCTGGAGGTTATTTTAAATCTTTCCGAAGAAGAAGAAGAAGCTGTAAGAGTTACAGATATAGCGAAAAAATTAAATATTGCTAAAGCAAGTGTAAACCAGGCAATGAACACGTTGAAAGATTTAAACCTGGTTGTTCAAGAAAAATATGGACCAGTTAGATTAACAGAAAAAGGTAGAGAAGAGGCAGCCAAAGTATGGTACAAACACCAGATACTTTATGATTTTTTGGTTAATGTCTTAGCAGTAGAACCTGTAATTGCGTCAAAAGATGCCTGCTTAATGGAACATATGGTCAGTCCTCAGACGATGAAAAGGCTGGTTGAGTTTCTTAACAATTATAAGGGGATAAATACTGCTGTACAAAATGAAGAAAAAAAGATTAAGTCATTAAGTGTTATTGCATTGAGTGAACTTACTCCGGGTTCGAGAGCTAAGGTCATTAGCGTAACAGCAAGTGGAAATGTGCGGAGGCGCATTATGGAAATGGGAATAATTCCAGGAGCCGAAATTAAATTTGATCGAATCGCACCAATGGGTGATCCAATAGAGATAGTTGTAAAAGGCTATCATTTAAGCCTGCGTAAAGAAGAAGCAGCATCAGTATTTGTGGAGGTGCTCTAGTATAATGGGGCCTATATTACCGCTCAGTATGCTTTCGTCTGGAAAAGATGGATTAATAAAAAAGGTTGCAGAAGGAGAAAGATTACGCGCCAGGTTGAATGCTATGGGTTTTACACCTGGAACCAGGATACATATTGTCCGTAACGATGTGGGGCCATTAGTTATTTCCCTGTTGGATTATCGCATTGCAATAGGGCGCGGTATGGCACAAAAGATACTGGTTGAAGAAGTTATCTCGCAGAATTAAAAACAAACTATGAAAGCTGTTTATTTTGAAGGTAAGGAAAAAGGATGTAATGAAGTTAGGAACCCCTAACAAGGAGAATGATCTACTGGTAAACTATTAAATAAAGCAAAGAGATTTTAATGAGGGAATTGTACGTGCCCTAGCCGGAAGTATTGGGTTAATAGTAGGAGTTCCAATTACTGCTGTTGCAGCAGCCCTATTATTCAACAGATAAAATACTTAAACAGTGATAATTATTGCAGGAAAATTATGGTATGTAACGGTAGGAGTGAGCGTTGCTTTATCTCCGGATGGGTATTTTTAGTAAAAATTTGCAAAAATAAAGTATTGACTATTAAAAGAAAAACAATTAAATTGATAATGATAATTATTATCAATTCAGAGATTTTTATTTTTTACGTTGTGAGTTAGGCTAAACTAACTTACGTCAAAGTTAGATATAAAAAAACTATGAGGAGGATAGTTATGGCTATCGACATTGCATGTAGCGTAAAGAAAAAACGAAAACATATATGGGAAATTAATAGTAACCTGTTCTGTTCCACGTGCGGGACCTGTTTAAACATGGAAGAACAAAGAGAGATTCTTAAAAAACTAAAAATGAATCCGGATCCTTATACTGATTATGAGATTCATGGACTTATGGTGCAAAGCCTGTCTTCTAAAAACAAGTTATCTACTCGTCTCGATAACTATTTAAATAAAAAATACCGTTACGAAATTTCAAAGTATGGTGAATATGACAAAGAAAGCTTCATGAAGGTCTGGCGGGAACATATGCCATCGGGGGATATCTGTGGCCTGTACTGGGTTGCTGTTACTCATCCGAAAATATCTTACGATACGGAGCACATTCTATTTTGTGAAGTACATATGCTTTCCCATCTTAACGGAGGATCAGCTCGAAAGGAAAGGGCTGAATGCAAGCGATTATCGGATTTAAATACCGGGTTGTCAGCAAAGCTTAACGAGGAAAGGAAAAGAAGAAAGCAGCTTACCAGGGAATTGGCTGTTTTGGAAAAATCCTATCAGGAATTAAATACAAAGCTCCGTAGTCTGGAAAATAAAACTAAAGACAAATCATCAGAAACGGAGAAAACAGATAAACTGGTCAAACAGCTTCAAACTGAAAATCAGGAACTCCGGGCAATAAACTGTCAGCTCAGGAATGAATCCCATGAGTACCTGGAACTTGTTCGACAGCATAACAAAGAAAAAGATAGTTTGTTATCAGACTTAACCGCCCAGAAAGAAATAAATATACAGTTATACAGGGAAATTGAGAATGTTCTTAACCAGCTAAGTTGTGACAAGGCCAGTTGTGGAAAAAAAGGCAAAGATTTTGATTTGTGCGAGAGACGTGTTTTAATAGTGGGTGGACTTACCAAACTCAGGGGATTTTACCGGGATCTGATTGAAAAAATGGGAGGAGAATTTGAGTATCACGATGGTTATCTTCAGTCTGGAGAGAAAGGGTTGGAAGACTCAATAAAAAGGTCAGATATTATCCTCTGTCCGGTTGACTATAACAGCCATGGTGCCTGTTTAAGTGTTAAAAAGATCTGTAAAAAGTTAGATAAAAATTATCAGATATTACCAGGCTCCAGTTTAAGTAGTATCTCACAAGCTTTAGCTGTAGTAGGGGAGGGATAAACTTAATAGTAAGGTTATACTTGCTCGGAAATACCTGCGGTGCCCGGAGGTAGTATAGATACTTTTTTGTGGAAGGGGTGTAAATAAACGATGTCTTTAGAAAGGTTAGAACAGGTAATAGATTATTTAATCAGCCTGGACAAAGTAAAATTACTGGACAGCTTGAGCAATGAAGAAATAAAAGAGCTTCTACTCAAAACAGGGATAGGCAGGAAAAGCAATTTTAATAAGGCCAGCAGTCGGTTGAGTGAATTGGTGAAATAGTTTTGCTAAAGGCCAGGGTTATTTATACCAAGAGAAAGGAGAAATAATATGGCTCTTATAGGTGTAAAGAGAATTGGAGAATTTCTTAGAAAGGTGCAGCCGGAGCAATCTAATATCGGTAGCCTGACTGAGAAAGATTTTGAGGAGATATTTTCAAAACTCCATAACGATAGGTTAATCAATAAATACTTTGAAAAAGTAGAAACAAATCCCAATAAGGAATGATGAGATTACTATAAGATATCTAAGGAAGTGGGTTAATGGCTGATAGTACTATATTTTTATCAGACAAAGAAACTATGTTTCATGATATTATAGAATGCTTAGTTGCAGCTTTGGAGGCTAAAGATTTATATACAAGCGGTCATTCTACAAGGGTTGCCGATATGTCTTATGATTTAGCAAAAAAGATTGGGCTCCAGGGTATTGAACTTGAAGATGTTCATATTGCTGCTCATCTTCATGATATAGGTAAAATAGGCGTTCCTGAGCATGTGTTAAATAAAAAAGGAGCACTACTGCCTCATGAATGGGAGCAAATACAGCGCCATCCACAGATTGGTTATAATATATTAAATAAATCCAGGGAGTTGGAGACAATTGCCAAAATCGTCTTACATCATCATGAAAGATGGGATGGCATGGGATACCCGGGAAAGTTAAAAGCGGAAGAAATTCCTTTGGGGTCAAGGATAATTGCTATCTGTGATACCGTAGACGCTATGACATCAACTCGTCCTTACAGATGCGCATTTACTTTTGCAGAAACGCAAAAAAAAATATGTGCAAACAAAGCTACCCAGTTTGATCCGGTATTAGTTGAAGCTGCAGAAGAATTATGGCCAGATTGGAAAAGAAGGTTGAGTTTAGAGGTTCTAAATAAGATACAAACTATAACAAAAGAAATAAGTTAAAGAATTCAACTTTCGCAGTAGACATATGTTGCGCAGTAACATATGTCGTGAGGGGTTAGGTGTAAGGAGTGAAGCGTGGGACAGTATAACACCTAAAGAACGAGGGTACTAATATCTCCTAACCCGTTACGCCTCACTTCTTACGACATAAACTGTTGCACAGTTTATGTCAAGTGCGAAACTTGAGTTAAAGAACTATTATGAGCTTTTCAATAAGAAGGAACGAAGGAGTAAAAAAAAAAGAAATTTTTCAACGGACAAATGGACAAATAAAATTAGAGTATTGACTACTAATAGACAAAAATCTAAAATGATATTGATAATTATTATCATGTATGCATCAATTTATAAAAAACAACTTTTCTATTTTTTTTGTCATAAAAGTTAGTTATGGCTAACTTGAGTTTTAGAAATGGAGTTAAATAATGTTTTAAAAAGGAAAACTGAGAACAGTTGGCTAATTGAGAGGAGGGTCAGAGGAAAAGAGAAGGGATTTAATCAAGAATAATTATCGGTATTATATACAGGGAGGTGGCAGTAAATGAACGGCAGAAACTTGAAAGAAATTGAGCCGGGGCAAAAAGCTAAAGTTATCAAAATTACTGGAAGTGGTTCTATAAGAAGGCGAATTATGGATATGGCATTCTGCTATAGCCCTGGTCTGACTGGTATCAATTAACTGTTCAACTGCATTCAATTCAATCGCCATTTTTCCCAACACAATA
>DAOUSQ010000001.1 GCA_030627145.1 Syntrophomonadaceae bacterium
AAATATTGAATAAAACTATTTTTTGTTATAATGTAAATTTAGGTTTAATTTTCTAATAGAAGGGAAATGATGATAATAGTGAAAAAATTAGTTTTGTTTATGATGGTGTTTACATTAACATTCCTAATTTTCCCAGTATTTGCACTTGGGAGTGAAGCACAATGGGAGATAATATATAACGATAATAATGACAAGCTTGAAGAAACAATAACTATTTATGGTGATGGAAATATTACGGTTGATACTAGTGAATGGGACGTATCTTCGTCAGCAGAGAAAACTACAATGCAGAGGGAAGTGGCGAATTGGCAGGTTTATAATACTTTATCTGATAGACTTCCTGTTGAAGCAGAGGTTAAAGATTACATATTATTCAAATCAATTAGTTTAAAGGGATTGGGAAATGCAATACAACCGCAGAGTTTATTTTCCCAGATTGTTTCACAAGACGGGATAAACCTGCGTATTACATTACCTGGTATCAAAAATGAAAGTAATGCTGAACAAGTAGAAGATTTTACCTATGTCTGGCATTTATCTAAAACCAGTGATTTAGATAAAAAGCCAATGCTAAAAGTAAATACCTGGAAGGGATTTTTTCTTGGATTATTCATTTTTATACTTGGATTTTTAATAATAGTGATAGTATTTCTTGTTCGCATGAGAAAAGTACACCGGTTAATTGAAGAAGAATATTCGATCGAGAGGGCGAAAGAAGAGTTACTTAAGGCAAATGAGGTTGTTAATGAACCAGAAAAATCAGACGAAATTGAAGAAAATATAAATAACACAGGAGAAAATTAGTATTTTTTTGCTATTTTCTTGACTATTAAATGGTCTTGTGCTAACATTAGTACTTGTCATTTAAACTATGTAATGTTTATTCTAATTAATAAATGCTTAGTGTAAATTTATGACTAGAAGCGAGGTTTAAGGTTAGGCCTTGCTTTTCACTCTTTTGGGAATAATTAAAAGAGGTGAATGTTAGTGGCACATATCGAACAATATGGAAATGCTAAAAGACTAAGTTACTCCCGTATAGAAGAGGCAATCGGTCTACCAAATTTGATTCAAGTTCAACTGAGTTCCTACAATTGGTTCCTTAAAAAAGGCTTACGAGAAGCTCTTCAGGAAGTATTCCCCATTTCAGATTTTACAGGAAACCTTGAGCTTGATTTTATTAATTATAGCCTGGGAGAACCAAAATATCAGGTTCATGAATGTAAAGAACGAGATGTTAGTTACCAGGCTCCCCTCAAGCTCAAAGTAAGACTTACCGATAAGGAAAATGGGGAAATTAAGGAATCGGAGGTATACATGGGGGATCTCCCATTGATGACCGAAAAAGGCACCTTTATCATTAACGGGGCTGAACGTGTGGTTGTAAGCCAGCTTGTGAAATCTCCAGGAGTATATTTCAATGAAAGAGTAGATGTAGCCGGAAAAACTTTATATGGCGCAACAGTAATTCCTAATCGTGGTGCATGGTTTGAGTTGGAAATGGATAGTGCCGGTATAGTTTATACTAGAATTGATAAAACCAGAAAAATACCGGTTACAGTCCTTTTGAGGGCTATTGGTTATGAGAGCAATGAAGCTATTTTAGAACTTTATGGTGATGATGAAACTATCGAAAAAACTCTGGATAAAGATGTCACCACTAATAAAAAGGAAGCTCTAATTGAATTTTACAGACGATTGAGACCGGGTGAGATGGCAACTGAAGATGCAGCTGAGCAACTTCTGAATAACTTGTTTTTTGATCCCCGTCGTTATGATATGGCTACAGTTGGAAGGTATAAAGTCAACAAGAAACTTGGACTAAAGATTCCGGTTGAAGTAAGGCACCTTACTGTTGAAGATATAACCACAACTATTGCTTACCTGCTTAAATTAATAAAAGGTGAAGGTAAAACCGATGTAATAGATCACCTGGGTAATAGAAGGTTACGTTCTATTGGAGAACTTCTACAAAATCAATTTAGAACCGGATTGGTAAGAATGGAAAGAGTTGTCAGGGAAAGAATGAGCATTCATGATGTCGAAACTCTAACTCCCCAGGTATTGATAAATATTAGACCAATAACAGCAGCAGTCAAAGAATTTTTTGGTAGTTCTCAGTTATCACAATTTATGGATCAGACTAATCCTCTGGCAGAACTTACTCATAAAAGACGCCTCAGCGCTCTTGGTCCTGGAGGATTAACGCGTGAGAGGGCGGGTTTTCAGGTCAGGGACGTCCACCACTCTCATTATGGGAGAATATGCCCTATAGAAACACCTGAAGGTCCAAATATAGGGCTGATAGGATCACTTGCTATTTTTGGCCGGGTTAATGAGTTTGGTTTTATTGAAACACCTTACCGTAAAGTTGACAAAGAATCAGGCCGGGTGCTAAACGAAATAGTATATCTCACTGCTGATGAAGAAGATGAATATATAGTAGCTCAGGCTAATGCTCCCTTGGATGAAAACGGTTATTTTAAAGAGGACAGGGTTGAAGTAAGGTGTTTTGAGGATATTTTGGAAGTTCCAGTAAACCGGGTAGATTATATGGATGTTTCCCCAAAGCAGGTTTTTAGTGTGGCTACTTCTTTAATTCCTTTTCTAGAGCATGATGATGCAAACCGGGCTTTAATGGGGGCAAATATGCAAAGGCAGGCAGTACCAATTATAAAGACTGAAGCTCCAATAGTGGGAACCGGATTGGAGTACAAAGCTGCCAAGGATTCCGGTGCAGTAGTAATTAGTAAAAGAGCAGGAGTAGTAAAGAGAGTAAGTGCTGATCGCATATTAATTGAGACAGATGATGGAACAGTAGATAAATACATGCTGCTCAAGTTTATTCGTTCTAACCAGGGAACCTGTTATAACCAGAGACCAATTGTAAAGGTGGGTGAGAGGGTTGAAGCAGATACTATTATTGCAGACGGACCAAGTACTGATAATGGGGAATTAGCGCTCGGAAGAAACCTTCTGGTAGCATTTATGCCATGGGACGGGTATAACTATGAAGATGCTATCCTTATATCAGAGAAATTGGTTAAAGAAGATGTTTTCACATCTATTCATATAGAAGAATATGAATGTGAGGCTAGGGACACTAAACTTGGACCTGAAGAGATTACCCGTGATATTCCCAATGTATCGGAAGATATGTTGAAAAATCTAGATAAACATGGGGTTATAAGAATCGGCGCAGAAGTGAGACCAGATGATATTCTCGTGGGAAAGGTTACTCCCAAGGGAGAAACTGAACTTACCCCAGAAGAAAGACTTCTTAGAGCTATTTTTGGTGAGAAAGCAAGAGAGGTAAGAGATTCCTCTTTACGTGTACCTCATGGTGAAGCAGGTAAGGTTGTTGATGTTAAGCGGTTTTCCTGGGAAAATGGTGATGAACTTTCCCCTGGTGTAAACCAGCTAGTAAGGGTCTATATTGCTCAAAAAAGGAAAATATCCAAAGGCGATAAAATGGCAGGACGCCATGGTAATAAAGGCGTAATATCCAGAATTTTACCAGAAGAAGATATGCCATTTCTAGAAGATGGAACTCCTGTGCAGATAGTACTCAATCCGTTGGGGGTACCTTCTCGTATGAACATAGGACAAATTCTGGAATGCCACATGGGTTGGGCGGCTAAATCTCTAGGAATAAACATAGCTACCCCGATTTTCGATGGAGCAGTTGAAGAAGACATATTTGCGAAGCTTAAGGAAGCGGGGTTACCGGAAAATGGTAAAGCTGTTTTATATGATGGCAGGACGGGTGAAAAATTTGATAACAAAGTGACAGTTGGGTATGTATACATGTTAAAGCTTGCTCATCTGGTTGATGATAAAATTCATGCTCGGTCTATTGGACCATACTCACTGGTTACCCAACAACCTTTAGGCGGAAAAGCGCAGTTTGGAGGTCAAAGGTTCGGTGAAATGGAAGTATGGGCTTTGGAAGCTTATGGAGCAGCATACACTCTACAAGAAATCCTAACAGTTAAGTCCGATGATGTGGTTGGCAGGTTAAAGACTTATGAATCTATAGTTAAAGGAGACAACATACCTGAAACGGGTGTCCCCGAAGGATTTAAAGTACTAATTAAAGAGCTTCAAAGTTTGGCTTTAGATGTTAGAATTCTTTCTGGGGATGATAGAGAAATCAGAATTAAAAATGTTGAAGAAGAAGTAAATGTAAAGGAAAAGGACCGGGAATTAGGTTTGGAGTTACCTGAGAACACCATAGGTGTATCTAGTGGGGTTACTAACAAACACAAACAGGATTTGATTGATGAGGATAACGAAGGAGATCTGGGCATAGAGGTTCGTGATGAATTAGATAGTGAAGTTAGTAGTCTGGCCGGTAAGAATTAATTCAGGGAAAAGTATAGTCTATTAAGCTAGTAATCTTCTGGAAGGGAGAGACTGATTTGTTAGATGTTAATAATTTTGAGCGGATCAAAATAGCGCTTGCTTCTCCGGAACAAATACGCTCATGGAGCAGTGGAGAGGTAAAAAAACCAGAGACAATAAACTATCGTACTTTAAGACCGGAAAAAGAAGGCTTGTTTTGTGAAAAAATTTTTGGTCCTGTTAAAGACTGGGAATGCCATTGTGGGAAATACAAAAGAGTACGGCACAAAGGTATTGTTTGTGACCGCTGTGGAGTCGAAGTTACTACTTCAAAGGTAAGAAGAGAGAGAATGGGGCATATTGAATTAGCAGCTCCGGTCTGTCATATCTGGTACTTAAAAGGGATCCCAAGCCGTATGGGTTTATTATTAGATATGTCACCCAAGGTCCTGGAAAAAGTAGTATATTTTGTTAATTACATAGTAATTAATCCCGGGGACACACCTCTTTTAAAAAAACAGCTACTCAACGAACGCGAGTACAGGGAGAGCCTGGAGAAATACGGTGAAACTTTTCGGGCAGGTATTGGAGCAGAGGCTATCAAAATCCTGCTGGAAGATATAGAACTGGATAAAATGTCGCAAGAACTAAAAGAAGAGATAGCTTCTACTACAGGACAGAGGAAAAGCCGGGCAATAAAACGTTTGGAAGTTGTGGAAGCATTCAGATTATCGAGCAACGATCCTCAGTGGATGATCATGGATGTTTTACCAGTTATTCCTCCGGATCTAAGACCTATGGTACAGTTGGATGGAGGTCGGTTTGCTACATCTGATTTAAATGACTTATACAGGCGTGTAATTAATCGTAATAACCGTCTTAAAAGGCTTTTAGATCTTGGAGCTCCAGATATTATTGTGCGTAACGAAAAAAGAATGCTGCAGGAGGCGGTTGATGCCCTGGTAGACAATGGAAGAAGAGGGAGGCCGGTAACAGGCCCGGGGAATCGTCCTTTAAAATCATTAAGTGATATGTTAAAAGGAAAACAGGGTAGGTTTAGACAAAACCTTCTTGGAAAGCGTGTTGACTATTCAGGAAGATCCGTTATTATTGTTGGGCCAAAATTAAAAATGCACCAGTGTGGACTTCCTAAGGAAATGGCTCTAGAATTATTTAAACCTTTTGTTATGAAGAAACTGGTAGATCGCACAATAGCATCTAACATAAAGAGTGCAAAAAAAATGGTTGAGAGAGGAAGAGAAGAGATATGGGATATCTTGGCTGATGTCATCAAAGAACATCCAGTGTTATTAAACCGTGCCCCTACACTTCACCGTTTAGGTATACAGGCTTTTGAGCCAGTACTGGTTGAGGGGAGAGCTCTGCAACTTCACCCACTTGCTTGTACAGCCTATAATGCTGATTTTGATGGTGATCAGATGGCTGTCCATGTACCACTTTCAGCTGAAGCTCAAACCGAAGCCCGGTTGTTAATGCTGGCTAGCAATAATATACTTAATCCCAAAGATGGGAAACCAGTAGTTACACCTACTCAGGATATGGTAATAGGTTTATACTACCTTACTTATATGAGTAAAGATGATTGGAATATTGAAAATCCAAAACAATTTTGTAATCCAGAAGAGGCTTTAATGGCCTATGAAGTTAATGTTATAGACCTACATGAAAAAATCAAAGTGAGAATGCGGTTGCCGCAAAAAAATGGGCAGTTCAAGGAAGAGATGGTAGAAACATCTGTAGGAAGGATAATAATAAATGAAATAATTCCGGATAGTCTCGGTTATTATAACGAGGTTATTGATAAAAAGAAACTGGGCAATATTGTTTATGAAGCGTACCGATTGGAAGGAAATGCCAAAACAGCAGAGATGCTAGATGGTATAAAAAGGTTGGGTTATAAATTCAGTACCAGAGCTGGAATAACTGTTGGAGTCACTGATTTTAAAACACCAGATGCAAAAAGAAATATTCTAAGTGAAGCTGATAAAATGGTAACAGAGATAGAAGAAGATTTACAGGTGGGGTTAATAACAGATGAAGAAAGACATTCCCAGGTTGTAGAGATATGGAATCAAGCAACCGACGATGTTACCGAAGAGCTAAAAAAAGCTTTACCCGAAGATAATCCGGTTTACATGATGGCTACTTCCGGTGCCCGTGGTAATTTCCAGCAGATTCGTCAGCTTGCAGGTATGAGGGGTCTTATGGCTGATCCTTCTGGTAAAATCATTGACTTACCGATTAAGGCTAATTTCCGAGAAGGGTTAACTGTTTTAGAATACTTTATTTCCACTCATGGAGCTAGAAAAGGGTTGGCTGATACTGCTTTGCGCACGGCTGATTCTGGATACTTAACAAGAAGGCTCGTAGATGTTTCACAAGATGTTATTGTAAGAGAAGTTGATTGTGAATCCGTTGAGGGGATTTGGGTATCAAAGATTATGGAGGGTTCACAGTTAATAGAACCTTTGCACCAGCGAATTATAGGAAGAGTTTCACTTGATACAATTACTCATCCTGTAACGGGAGAAGTACTGGTTGAAGAAAACCAGATGATAGATGATAATGCTGGATATGAAATAGAAAAAGCTGGTATTGAACGCGTAAAAATTAGATCTGTATTGACCTGTAAGACATGGCATGGGGTATGCCAGAAATGTTATGGACGTAACCTGGCAACCGGGTATACTGTAGAAATTGGTGAAGCGGTAGGGACCCTTGCTGCTCAGTCTATAGGGGAACCGGGAACCCAGTTAACTATGCGTACTTTTCATACTGGTGGAGTGGCAGGTGACGATATAACCCGAGGGCTTCCAAGGGTAGAAGAACTTTTTGAGGTTCGCAAGCCAAAAGGTCAGGCTGTAGTTGTTGAAGTATCAGGGAAGGTAAGATTTGCAGAGAATAAAGGCAGACGTGAAGTCGAAATACTAGGTGAGAATGATGAAGTACTAGGAGCATATCGTGTACACTATGGCTCCCGGCTTAAGTTTGCTGAAGGGGACTATGTTGAAATTGGTGATGCTTTAACAGAAGGGCCTTTGAACCCTCATGATATTTTAAAAACCAAAGGGCTGCAGGAAGTACAGAGATATCTTTTACAAGAAGTTCAAAAAGTATATCGTTCTCAGGGTGTTGATATTAATGATAAACATATAGAAATAATAATACGCCAGATGCTCAAAAAGGTAAAAATTGAAGATCCAGGAGATACTTCCATGTTACCAGGGGCATTTGTAGATTTATCAACCTTTGAGGAGGAGAATTATAAAGTTATTAATTTAGGTGGCATGCCTGCAGTATGTTCGCCGATGTTATTGGGAATAACAAAGGCTTCACTTAATACTGATTCATTCTTGTCGGCTGCATCATTCCAGGAAACCACCAAAGTGTTAACCGAAGCTGCGATAAAAGGGAAAATAGATAATCTTATTGGATTAAAGGAAAATGTCATAATAGGTAAACTAATACCAGCAGGTACCGGGTATTCTATTTATCGAAAGACAAATATTTACGAAACTGCAGAGAGTGCAGAAATAATAGAAGAAGAACAGATAAAAGAATAAAATTAAACGATAAAATAACACAGGAAAAATTTTTGCTTAAGTGTTAGTTGACTGAGATGCTGCCAGGTGCTAAAATATCAAAGTGTGTGGCAAACAAGCTCTAATGGTGTATTGTTTTCAAGTTTTTTGTCGGGAGGAGGGTATTACTTTTGCCGTTAGAAGAGCTTAAGAACAATAAAAAGATTATTGGTACAAAACAGGTAAAAAAAGCCCTGACCAGGGGTGTAGTTAAAAAAGTTTATATTGCCAGTGATGCTGAACCACATATTATTGAACCTACAAAAAAGTTATGCCAACAACAACAAGTTGAAATTGAAATGGTGGACAATATGGAAAATCTAGGAAAAGCATGTGGCATAGATGTGGGCTCAGCGACAGTAGCATTACTTGATGATTAACTGGGGAAGGAGGTGTAGATATGCCGACAATTAATCAGTTAGTTAGAAAAGGACGACAAAAAGAACAAAAGAAATCCACCGCACCAGCCCTAAAAAGCTGTCCACAAAAAAGAGGGGTATGTACTCGTGTTTATACTACAACGCCGAAAAAGCCAAATTCCGCTTTACGCAAAATAGCCAGGGTAAGATTAACCAATGGCATAGAAGTTACCGCATATATACCTGGTATTGGTCACAATCTACAGGAGCATTCCGTTGTTCTTATTAGAGGAGGCAGAGTTAAGGATTTACCAGGTGTTAGATATCATATTATCAGAGGAACTCTGGATACAGCTGGAGTTCAAGATCGTAGTCAGGGAAGGTCAAAATATGGTACAAAGAGACCCAAGAAAAAATAGGAGGGAGGCGCGACATGCCTAGAAAAGGGCCCGTTCCCAAACGAGAAGTATTACCAGATCCGATATATAACAGCAAGGTGTTTTCCAAACTGGTTAACCAGATAATGTGGAATGGCAAAAAGAGCATAGCTGAAAAAATCTGTTACGGTGCATTTGATATAGTGGAAAAGAAAATGAATAGAAATCCCATGGAAGTTTTTGAGGAAGCTATGAAAAATATCACACCGATTGTTGAAGTAAGGGCAAGAAGAGTAGGTGGAGCTAACTACCAGGTGCCGGTAGAAGTAAGAGCAGATAGAAGACAGACTCTGGCTATTAGATGGTTGGTTGGCTATGCTCGCAAACGCGGGGAAAAAACCATGGCCGAAAGGCTTGCTGGAGAAATTATGGATGCCTGTAATAGTACTGGTGCAGCAGTAAAAAAGAAAGAAGATACTCACAAAATGGCAGAGGCAAACAAAGCGTTTGCTCATTATCGCTGGTAGATTAAGCGCTTCGCGCAATTAATAATTATGAATTTTTAATTTTTAATTAATGAGGAAAAAACTTACGTTCTTTATCATAACTCCTTATGATAATAACGAAGTTATTATTAAATAGAAAAGATTAGGATGCTCCTAAATTTACATTAATTCAAAATATTAAATTTATAATTTAGATCCCGGAGGAATGTTAATGGCCGACAAATCCAATTTAGCACTAATTAGAAATATTGGTATTATGGCGCATATTGATGCTGGAAAAACAACTACCACTGAAAGAATGCTTTTTTATTCTGGAAAAGTTCATAGAATGGGTGAGGTTGATAAAGGTACAGCAACAATGGACTGGATGAGACAGGAACAGGAAAGAGGTATTACAATTACTTCTGCTGCTACTACGTGCATCTGGAAAAAACATGTCATAAATATTATCGATACGCCTGGCCATGTGGACTTTACAGTTGAAGTGGAGCGGTCACTAAGAGTGCTAGATGGAGCTATTGGTATATTTTGTGGGGTGGCCGGTGTACAACCGCAATCAGAAACTGTTTGGAGACAGGCTAATAGATACAACATTCCTCGTATTGCCTATGTTAATAAAATGGACAGAATTGGCGCCGATTTTTTTCGAGTAGTAAAGATGATAGAGAAAAATTTGGGAAGTGTGACTATGCCTGTACAACTACCCATAGGAGCAGAGGAGTCTTTTACTGGAGTTATTGACGTCATTCGACGCAAGGCCTATCTTTATAAAGATGATGAAGGTGAAAAATACCTGGAAAGAGATTTAAACGAAGAAGAGTTAATCGAAGCTGAAAAGTACAGAAATCACCTGTTAGAAAAAATTTCCGAATTTGATGATGAAATTTTGGAAAGGTATTTGGAAGGTGAGGAAATTTCAGACGATGATATTAAATGTTCTTTAAGAAGTCTTACAATCGCAGGTAAGGTAGTACCAATATTATGTGGTTCATCTTTTAAAAACAAAGGAGTTCAGATGCTCCTTGAGGCAGTTATTGATTACTTGCCTTCCCCGCTAGATATTCCTCCGGTTAAAGGTATTAACATGAGAACGGGGGAAGAAGTGGAAAAAACTGCAGATTCAGATAAATCCTTGTGTGCACTGGCTTTTAAAGTGGTGGCTGATCCTTATGTGGGCAAGCTAACATACTTCAGGGTCTATTCGGGCAAAGTTAAGGCAGGCAGTTTTGTTATTAATAGCGGAAAAGAGAAAAGAGAACGAGTAACAAGGATTTTGAAAATGCATGCAAACCACAGGGAAGAAATTGAAGAAGCCTGTGCGGGGGATATTGTTGCGGGGGTAGGACTTAAGGAAACGGTAACCGGAGATTCACTTTGCTCAGAGGAAGAGCCTGTACTTTTAGAATCTATTAATTTTCCTGAACCGGTTATTGATATTGCAATTGAACCGAAAACCAAGGCTGACCAGGATAGGATAGAAGAAAGCTTGCGCCGTTTAGGTGAAGAAGATCCTACATTTAAAACCAGGAATGATAAGGAAACCGGTCAATTGATTATTTCAGGAATGGGAGAACTACACCTGGATATTGTCATTGATCGTTTGCTCAGGGAATTTAAAGTCAATGCCAATGTAGGTAAACCTCAGGTATCTTATAAAGAAACTATTAAAGAGAAGGCGCGTGCTGAGGCAAAATTTGAAAAACAAACAGGTGGTCGTGGTCAATATGCACATGTTATTTTAGAAGTAGAGCCCCTTGCTGAAGGAAAAGGAAAGCGGTTTATCGATAAAGCGAATCACGAAAACATACCTGAAGTATTTGTTTCGGCAGTAGAAACGGGAGTGAGGGAAGCTTTGCAGGCCGGTATACTTGCTGGATATCCTGTAGATGACCTGAAGATCAGCCTGATAGGTGGGTCATACCACGAAGTAGATTCAACTGAGCAGGCATTTAAAATAGCGGGGAGCATGGCATTAAAAGAAGTATTAAGCAGGGCACAGGCAGTTCTTCTGGAACCAATAATGGACATAGAGGTAATATCTCCGGAAGAATATATTGGAGATATAATAGCAGATTTAAATTCCCGCAGGGGTAGAATAGTTGGGTTTGAAGAGAATAGGGATAGTAAAATAGTGATAGCAACGGTACCACTGGCAGAGACCTTTGGATATGCAACAAGTTTAAGGTCAGTGAGCCAGGGAAGGGCGAGTTTTTCCTTGAATATTAAGAATTATGCCGAGGTACCAGAATCAAAATCCAGGGAAATAATAGCCAGGAGATATGGCTTACCAGTCTAAGCAACCGATAAAGAGGAATAAGGGGTGAGGCATCAGAAGTTAAATATGTATTTTTTAAGACGCTAATAGAGAATTAAACTTCAGATGATTATTATGGCAAAGGGCAGTGACACCTTATCCGTCACTACTAGAACTAAATTTTAAACAGAAAGGTGAGAGAGAAGATGGCAAAGGCTAAATTTGAGAGGACAAAACCTCATCTTAACGTTGGGACCATAGGACATGTAGACCATGGTAAGACGACATTAACAGCAGCAATAACGCTGGTATTGTCTAAAGTAGGGGGTGCAGTAGCAACATCATATGATTCAATTGACAAAGCACCTGAAGAAAGAGAAAGAGGAATAACCATTAACACAGCCCATGTAGAATACGAAACTGAAAACAGGCACTATGCGCACGTAGATTGCCCGGGACATGCTGACTATATAAAGAACATGATTACGGGAGCAGCTCAAATGGATGGTTCAATACTGGTAGTATCGGCAGCAGATGGGCCGATGCCACAGACCAGGGAGCACATTCTTCTGTCGAGACAGGTAGGAGTGCCATATATGGTAGTATTCATGAACAAGACCGATATGGTAGATGATGAAGAACTACTAGAACTGGTAGAAATGGAAGTAAGAGAACTGTTAACCGAATATGAATTTCCCGGAGATGATATTCCAGTAGTGATGGGTTCAGCCTTAAAAGCACTGGAATGTGGATGTGGAAGCAGAGACTGCGAATGGTGCGGTAAGATATGGGAGTTAATGGATGCAGTAGATGCCTATATTCCCTTACCAGAGAGAGCAACTGACAAACCGTTCTTAATGCCGATAGAAGACGTATTCACGATCACAGGAAGAGGGACCGTAACAACAGGAAGAGTAGAGCGTGGAACAGTAAAAGTAGGAGACGAAGTAGAAATAATAGGGATGAGAGAAAAAATCAGGAAGACAGTATGTACAGGAGTAGAAATGTTTAGAAAAATTCTGGACTATGCAGAAGCAGGAGACAACATCGGAACGCTGTTAAGGGGAGTAGACAGGAAAGAAGTAGAAAGAGGAATGGTACTGGCAAAGCCGGGAAGTATAAAGCCCTTAACAAAATTTAGTGCAGAGGTATATGTATTGACAAAAGAAGAAGGAGGCAGGCATACTCCTTTCTTTGGAGGATATAGACCTCAATTTTACTTCCGTACGACAGATGTAACCGGAGTAATTCAGTTACCCGAGGGAGTAGAAATGGTAATGCCGGGAGATAACGTTCAGATGTTTATTGAGCTAATAACACCGATAGCAATAGAAGAAGGATTAAGGTTTGCTATAAGAGAAGGTGGAAGAACCGTTGCATCAGGTGTTGTTACCGGGATTGAAGAATAAAGACTAATTTAATTTTTTAATAAACAAAGGGAAGACTTCCGTTTTCCCTTTGGCAACTATCTTGTGTATGGGTAGAGAAGGATGATTGGAGAAACCAATCATATCCAGATTAAAAATTATTATTAATTATACGCCTGGATGCGTGTATTATCTAAAGCCAGTCTAAGGAGGTTTAACTAAGAGTGAATAGCCAGCAAAAAGTAAGAATAAGACTAAAGGCTTTTGATCACAAACTTTTGGATCAGTCCTCCCGGAAGATTGTGGAAACTGCTAAAAAGAATGGTGCCAGTGTTTCTGGACCTATTCCGCTACCGACTCAGAAAAGTGTATATACGATTCTGAGATCACCGCATGTGAATAAGGATTCCAGAGAACAGTTTGAAATGAGGACTCACAAACGCCTGATAGATATACTGGATCCTAACCCTAAGACTATAGATGCTCTTATGCATTTGGACCTACCTTCAGGAGTAGATATAGAACTAAAATTATAGGTGAGGACCGGTGCCGAAAGACCAGTGGGAAATTGGGTCTTAAGGCGGTAAAAATACCCGGATAAAAGAAGTGATGTTGGATGACCACTTCCAACCTATCGCAAAGAAATTCTCAGCTAGGAGGTACTCAGGGTGACTAAAAACATTGAAAAAGGAATTATGGGAATAAAAATTGGCATGACTCAGATTTTCGATGAAGAAGGTAAGGCAATACCGGTTAGCATAATTGAAGCAGGGCCCTGTACGGTTTTGCAAAAGAAAAATTTAGAAACTGATGGATACAATGCAATCCAGGTAGGCTTTTACAACCTGAAAGAAAAAAAAGCAAATAAGCCTGCTAAAGGACACTTTAAGAAAGCAGACTCAAAACCATTACGTTATATAAAGGAATTTCGTGTAGATGATGTGGATGATTATGAAGTGGGGCAGGATATAAATATAGACATATTTGAGCCAGGAGAAGCAGTGGATGTAGCGGGTATTTCCAAAGGAAAAGGATTTGCTGGGGCCGTTAAGAGACATAATTTTTCGCGAGGATCAATGGGGCATGGTTCTAAATATCATCGCCGCCCTGGTTCGCTAGCAGCAAAGGGGCCAGCCCGTGTTTTTAAAGGAAGGAAACTTCCTGGCAGACTAGGAGGAGAAAAGGTTACTGTTCAGGGCTTGAAGGTAGTAAAAGTCTATCCGGAAAGAAAACTTATCCTGATAAAAGGATCAATTCCAGGGCCCAAAAGAGGTCTTGTTATCATAAGAAACTCAGTCAAGGCTTAAATGGTAGAAAGTGGATAGTGAAAGTGGATACTAAACTATCAACTGTAAACTTGAAACGAGGAGGTAGACGAATGCCAAAAGTTGCATTATATGATATGAGCGGGGCCCAAACCGGAGAGTTAGAATTAAATGATAGCGTTTTCGGTATAGAGCCTAATGAAGCGGTTTTGTATGACTTTGTAAAAATGCAGCTCGCCAACAAACGAGTTGGGACTTTCTCCACAAAGACAAGAGCAGAAGTTAGAGGTGGAGGAAAAAAACCCTGGAGGCAGAAAGGAACAGGCCGTGCCCGCACAGGTAGTACACGAAATCCTGTATGGACTGGGGGAGGAATAGTTTTTGGACCGAAGCCCAGGGATTATTCATATAAGTTACCCCGTAAAGTAAGAAGGTTAGCAATGAAATCAGCTTTGTCCAGCAAGGTGTTAGATAATAATATTATTATTATTGATCAATTAAAATTTGATGAACCCAAAACTAAAAATATGGTAAGAGTACTTGAAGCATTAAAAACAGGCAAAAAGACCCTGCTGGTAACTGCTGATTCAGATCCCAATGTTGTAAAATCAGCCCGCAATATACCGGGAGTAAAGGCGCTAAGAGCCGATTTTATAAACGTCTATGATGTAATAAAGTATGAAACACTACTTATTACCAGAGATGCAGTAGCGATGGTAGAGGAGGTGTTTGCCTAAATGAGAGACTACCGTGATGTAATTATTAAACCTGTTGTAACGGAAAAATCGATGAACCTTTTGGTTGATAATAAATATACTTTTATAGTTGATAAAAGGGCCAACAAAACAGAAATAAAAAATGCTATACAAAATATATTTGATGTCAAGGTTGAAAAAGTTTATACCATGAATGTCAAGGGCAAACCCAAACGTCTAGGAAGATTTGAAGGCAGAACGCCCAATCGGAAAAAGGCGATCGTAACCCTCAAACCTGGACAGAAAATACGCTTATTTGAAGGAATTTAACAGGTGTTTTGCTGTGCTGTAAGGAGGGAAAAATAAAATGGGCATTAAAAAATTCAAACCTACGACACCGAGTAGAAGACATATGACTGTGCTGACATATGAAGAGATTTCCAAGAAAGATCCGGAAAAGAAACTTACCGTGCCATTAAAAAAGACAGGCGGAAGAAATGCAAAAGGACGTTTGACTGTAAGACATCATGGTGGAGGCCACAAACGGTTATACCGTATAGTTGATTTTAAGCGTAATAAAGATAATGTTCCGGCAAAAGTAGCTGCGATTGAATATGATCCGAATCGTTCAGCTAATATTGCATTATTACATTATGCTGATGGACAAAAGGCGTATATAATTGCGCCGAACGACTTGAAAGTTGGAGATACCATAGTATCGGGGTCCGATGCTGATATTAAGATTGGTAATACCTTGCCCTTAAGAGATATACCGGTAGGTTCTCTTATTCATAATATTGAATTAAGGCCAGGAAAAGGTGGGCAGTTGGTACGTTCCGCCGGGACTGTAGCTCAATTAATGGCTAAAGAAGGAAATTATGCTCATGTCAGATTACCTTCTGGAGAAGTTCGCCTTGTGCATATTAACTGTAGAGCAACTGTAGGTCAGGTTGGCAATTTGGACCACGAGAATCAGACTCTGGGAAAGGCGGGGAGGTCCCGTTGGCTGGGAATAAGGCCTACTGTAAGGGGCTCGGTTATGAATCCTACCGATCATCCACATGGTGGTGGAGAAGGACGCGCGCCGATTGGAAGAAAATATCCAGTATCTCCCTGGGGTAAAATTGCAATTGGTGGTAAGACCCGCAGAAAGAAGCCATCTGACAAGATGATTATAAGGAAACGGAAATAGAGAAATGCAATGTGTGAGGCGTAAAAAGAAAAGGAGGTTAATAAATGGGCCGGTCGCTAAAAAAAGGACCTTATTGTAATGAAAAGCTACTTAATAAAATTGAAGAGATGAATGAATCAGGGACAAAAAAGGTTATAAAAACATGGTCAAGACGTTCCACAATTATGCCGCAGATGGTGGGACATACCCTGGCGGTACATGATGGACGGAGGCATATTCCGGTATATATTACTGAAGATATGGTGGGCATGAAGTTAGGGGAATTTGCTCCTACCAGGACATATAGAGGCCATGCTGGCAAATCAGAAAAGTCCAGTAGAGCAAGATAGGAAGGAGGATGGAGATTCAATGGAAGCCAGAGCAAAAGCTCGTTATTTACGGATATCTCCTTTTAAGGCTCGCCAGGTGATTGATCTGGTTAGGGGAAAAGAGGTTAATGAAGCTGTAGGTATTTTAAAATATACCAACAAGCGGTCTGCTCCCCTGATAAATAAAGTAATAAAATCCGCCATAGCCAATGCGGAGCATAATTTTGATATGGACTCAGATGAATTGTTTATATCTGAAATATATGTGGATGAAGGGCCCACACTAAAAAGAATGAGGCCCAGGGCATATGGAAGAGCAGATAAGAGGCGCCACAGGACCAGTCATATTACTGTTGTGCTCAGGGAAAAGGAGGTTAAATAGTGGGGCAAAAGGTTCATCCTAAAGGTTTTAGAATTGGAGTTATTAGAAACTGGGATTCCAACTGGTATGCAAACAGGGACTACACAGAACTCCTTCATGAGGACTACAAGGTGAGGAAACATATTAAAGACCGTTTTTATATGGCGGGTATTTCCAGGATTGAAATGCAAAGAACCGGTAATAGAGTTAGAATTACTATTCATACTGCCAAGCCCGGGATAATAATTGGACGTGGTGGTACTGAAGTAGAAAAGCTCAAAAAAGATTTGAACAAAATGACTAATAAAAACGTGAATATTAATATACAGGAAATAAAAAAACCGGAATTAGATGCTCAGATAGTGGCCGAGAATGTGGCTCAACAATTGGAGAGGAGGATATCCTTTAGAAGAGCCATGAAACAAACAGTTGGAAGGACTATGCGTGCAGGTAGCCTCGGAATAAAGATAGCTATTTCCGGAAGATTAGGTGGAGCTGAAATAGCCAGGACTGAATGGTATACAGAAGGGAAGGTTCCTTTGCACACATTAAGAGCCGACATTGATTATGGTTTTGCTGAAGCTAATACAACTTATGGAAAAATAGGAATCAAAGTCTGGATTAACCGGGGAGAGATTATGCCCGAGGCAAAACAAAGACCAAAACAGAAAGTAGTGGAGGAGGCAGACAAATAATGCTTACCCCGAAAAGAATTAAGTATAGAAAACAGCACCGTCCAAGTCTTACAGGCAAAGCGAATAAGGGTAATACGATAACTTATGGTGAGTATGGACTTCAAGCTTTAGAGCCAGCATGGCTAACAAATCGTCAGATTGAAGCTGCACGTATTGCCATCAACAGGTATGTAAAAAGAGGCGGTAAACTGTGGATAAAAATTTTTCCTGATAGGCCCATAACTGTTAAACCAGCTGAAACGCGTATGGGAAAAGGAAAAGGCTCTCCAGAACACTGGATAGCCGTTGTTAAGCCAGGCAGAATAATGTTTGAGCTTTCTGGTGTAAATGAAGATATGGCTCGGGAAGCTATGAGACTTGCTTCTCACAAGCTTCCAATCAAGTGCCGGTTTGTAAAAAGAGAAGAAATGGGTGGTGAGGTTAGTGAAAGCAAGTAAAATAAGGGAACTAACCGACGAAGAATTAAATCAAAAGCTTTCAACTTATAAAGAAGAATTATTTAATCTCAGGTTTCAACTTGCTACTGGACAGGTAGATAATCCTATGAGAATAAGGGATGTTAGAAAGAATATTGCCAGATGTAAAACAGTATTAAGACAAAGAGAAATTGCCAGGCAAACTAATGTTTAAAAGGAGGTTTTAGGGTGGCTGAGAACCGCGTAAACAGGAAAGACAGGATAGGCACAGTTACCAGCGATAAGATGGATAAAACCATTACCGTTAGTGTTGAAACTGTGAAACAGCATCCTCTTTATAAAAAGGCCATAAAAACCAGTAAGAAATATAAAGCACATGATGAAAACAATGAAGCCAGAACAGGCGATATTGTTAAAATCATGGAAACCCGCCCCTTGAGTAAAGATAAGCGATGGAGACTCATTGAAATAGTCCGAAAGGCCAAGACTTTGCAGTAGGTCTGGGTTTTGAAGGGAGGTTTATGCCGTGATTCAACAGGAGACAATGCTTCAAGTTGGAGACAATACCGGGGCAAAAAAGGTTTTATGTATAAAAATTCTTGGTGGGTCTACCAGGAAATACGCCAGTGTAGGTGATGTTATAGTAGCAACAGTCAAAGAAGCAGCTCCAGGGGGAGTTGTTAAGAAAGGTGACGTGGTTAAAGCTGTTGTAGTCAGGACCAGGAAAGAAATTAGAAGGACAGATGGCTCTTATATAGCTTTTTCAGAGAATGCTGCAGTAATATTAGATGATAACAATAATCCCAGGGGAACTCGTATATTTGGACCTGTAGCCAGGGAACTCCGGGAAAAGAATTTTATGAAGATCGTATCTCTAGCTCCAGAAGTTCTTTAGTGATGGAGGTGTTATAAATGAATATCAAAAAGGGCGACATGGTCCAGGTTATTACAGGGAAAGATTCAGGGAAAAAGGGCAAGGTACTCAAGGTGTTTCCCCGTGAAAACCGGATTATTGTCGAGGGTGTAAACCGGGTAAAACGGCACCAGAAACCCAGCCGTGCTATTCCTCAGGGGGGCATCATTAATATTGAATCACCAATGAATGTGTCCAACGTGATGCTGTTATGTAATAAATGCAACAAACCCACCCGGGTAGGGAAAAAGATTCTTGACAATAACGAGAAAGTAAGAGTTTGCAAGAACTGTGGAGAGACTTTAGATTAAAACTCCAGGAAGGGAGGCTAGCTGTTTAATGGCTAGGTTATATGAGCTATATAAACAAGAGATAATACCCAGCTTGATGAATAAATTTGACTACAAAAACGTGATGCAGGTACCCAGGGTTGAACGAGTGGTACTCAACATCGGAGTAGGGGAGGCTGTACAGAATCCAAAGGCCCTGGATGGAGCCGTTAATGATCTTACTGTCATATCCGGGCAGAAACCGGTAATAACAAGAGCTAAAAAATCTATTGCCGGGTTTAAGCTTCGCGAAGGGATTGCAATTGGCTGCAAGGTTACTCTCCGTGGTGAAAGAATGTACGACTTTTTAGATAAGTTAATTAATTTTATTCTTCCCCGTGTTCGTGATTTTAGAGGGGTATCACCGCAGGCCTTTGATGGGCGCGGAAATTATTCATTAGGGATCAAAGAACAGACTATTTTCCCCGAGATAGACTACAATAAAATTGATAAAATCAGGGGATTGGAAGTCGTAATCGTTACAACTGCGAAAACTGATGAAGAAGGCCGTGAATTATTAAGAAAAATGGGAATGCCGTTCAGATAGGAGGTTATTTTAATAATGGCAAAGAAATCTTTGGTTGCCAAGCAGCAACGTGAACCCAAGTACAGCGTACGTTACTATAATAGGTGTAAGATATGTGGAAGACCGAGAGCTTATATGCGTAAATTTGGTATGTGCAGAATATGTTTTAGAGAGTTAGCCCACAAGGGAGAAATCCCCGGAGTTACTAAATCAAGCTGGTAGGTAGAAACAGTGAAATTTAGATAGGTGATAGTGGATAGTTTAAGCCGTACCGGGCAAAGGGAGTATCTATTTGCCTTATGGTAATATCATTATTACGTTATCTATCAACTATCAACTGGTAAGAAAAGGAGGCGTAAAGTATGGTTGTGACTGATCCCGTAGCCGATTTTTTGACCAGGATCAGAAACGGTAATATGGTTATGCATGAAACCGTTGAGGTACCCAGTTCAAAAATGAAAATGGCGATAGCTGGAATAATGCGAGAAGAAGGGTACATCAAGGATTTCGAATATATAGAAGACGGTAAACAGGGGATTATCAGGATATATCTCAAATATGGGCCAAATAAAGAAAAAGTTATTACAGGAATCAAACGAATCAGTAAACCTGGTTTGAGAGTTTATGTTAAAAAAGGTGAAGTACCCAAGGTGCTAGGTGGTTTAGGTACAGCAGTTATATCAACCTCTAAAGGATTGATGACCGATAAAAAAGCCCGCAAAAATGGATTCGGCGGGGAAGTAATATGTTATATTTGGTAGCTGAAGGAGGGTATTTATAGTGTCGAGAATAGGAAAGAAACCTATCAGTCTACCTGCAGGTGTAGAAGTTTCTATAGATGGCAATACAGTTAATGTAAAGGGCCCAAAAGGAGTTTTGACTCAGGAAATACCAGAAGATATAAGTGTAGTAATACAAGAAAAAGAACTCCTGGTAAAAAGACCCAGTGACATAAAGAAACATCGTGCGCTGCATGGTCTTAGTCGTGCATTAGTAGCGAATATGGTTGAAGGTGTTACAAAAGGGTTTGAGAAGAGACTGGAAATGGTAGGCGTAGGATATAGGGCCCAGATGCAGGGTAATAAGCTGGTTATAAGCGCCGGATATTCTCACCCAGTTGAGGTAGAAGCTCCCGAAGGAATAGAGTTTGAAGTTCCAGCAGTTAATAAGATCGTTGTAAAAGGTATTGATAAACAGTTAGTAGGTAATACTGCAGCTCATATCCGTGCCATAAGAAAACCTGAACCGTATAAAGGTAAAGGAATTAAATATGAAAATGAGAGAATTAGACGCAAGGCTGGTAAAACTGGAATTAAATAACCTTAGAAGGGAGTGGCCACGTTGTTGAAAAAAAACAGTAAGAAAGTAATTAGGCAGGGAAAACACAAAAGAGTCCGGAAAAAAATATCGGGGACAAGTCAGGTACCAAGGTTGTGTGTCTATAAGAGCTTGCATTACTTATATATACAAATAATTGATGATGAAAAAGGAGCAACCCTGGTAGCTGCTTCAACTCTAGAAAAAAACATGAAAGATCTTCCTTCAAAAACCAATATGGATGCAGCAAAAGAGCTTGGTAAAAATATAGCTAAAAAGGCAATAGAAAAAAATATTACAAAAGTAGTATTCGATCGCAATGGATATAAATATCATGGTCGTGTAGCTGCAATGGCTGATTCAGCCAGGGAAAATGGATTGCAATTTTAACTGGTAATTTCTATAAGCTAGGAGGGAAATGATGAATGATAAAGAACAAGCCGCTCCGGAAATGATAGAAAAAGTTGTCAATATCAAAAGAGTGGCTAAGGTCGTAAAAGGTGGACGAAGATTCAGTTTTAGCGCATTAGTTGTAGTAGGTGATGGCCGGGGCCAGGTAGGTGTTGGAAAAGGTAAAGCTGCTGAAGTGCCGGAGGCAATCAGAAAAGCAATAGAAAATGCCAAGAAAAAAATGATAATAATACCCTTGATAGATGAGAGAACTATTCCCCACGAAATAATTGGAAGATTTGGTGCCGGGCGGGTTCTTCTAAAACCGGCTTCTGCAGGTACGGGAGTTATAGCTGGTGGTCCGGTCAGAGCCGTGCTTGAGGCAGCAGGGGTTAAAGATATACTTACCAAATCACTTGGATCAGAGAATTCCAATAATATAGTACACGCTACTATGGAGGGATTGGAAAGCCTGAAAAGAGTGGAAGAAGTTGCTAAACAAAGGGGCAAAACCATAGACGAAATAATCAACTAGGGAGGGATTGGACTTGGTTAAACAGTTGAAGATAACCTGGATCAAAAGTTATATAGGTTGCCCCGAAACGCAGAGAGCGACCATAAAAAGTTTAGGATTGAGAAAATTATATCAGTCGATTATAAAAGAAGACTGCGCGCAAATAAGAGGGCAAATAAATAAAGTCAAACATCTGGTTACTGTAGAAGAAGTTGATTAAAAAAAAGGAGGTTTTGAAGTGAAACTTGAAGAAATAAAATCTCCACCTGGTGCTAATAAGCGGATAAAGAGAGTGGGCAGGGGAACTGGTTCAGGGCATGGTAAAACCTCCACCCGCGGACATAAAGGGCAAAAGGCTCGTTCAGGTGGTGGAGTGAGGCCAGGTTTTGAAGGTGGACAGATGCCTTTGCAGAGGCGTATACCCAAAAGAGGTTTTACTAATATATTTAAAAAAGAATATGTCATTGTAAATGTTAAAGACCTGAATTTATTTGAAGATGGTACTGAAGTTACCCCTGAACTGCTAAAAAACACAGGGCTGATAAATGGAATCAAAGATGGAGTAAAGATTCTAGGAGACGGTGAACTGGAAAAGCAACTTACTGTAAAAGTCCACAAAATCAGCAAGCAGGCAGAAGAAAAAATATCTGTCCGGGGTGGCAAAGTTGAGGTGATCTAATGCTTAATTCTTTTAGACAGGCATTTAAAGTTGGAGACCTCAGACAGAAGCTATTATTTACCCTGGTTATGATGCTGATATTTCGATTTGGAGCTCATGTACCGGTTCCCGGTATAGAATCTGATGCACTGCAACAACTTTTGAGCGGACAATTATTTGGTTTTTTTGATATAATCTCAGGTGGAGCATTCAAGCGGTTTAGTATTTTTGCGATGAGTATTACCCCATATATTAATGCTTCTATCATAATGCAGTTGTTAAACGTAATAGTACCCAGACTGGAACAATTGTCCAAGGAGGGTGAGGAAGGCAGAAAGAAAATTGCTCAATATACTCGTTACGGAACGGTAGTCCTCGCTTTTATTCAGGCAATGGGTATGTCAGTTGCACTAGGAAAAGCCAATACTATCACTAACCCTGGGCTTGGCTCTTATCTTATTATAGCTATTTCATTAACAGCTGGAACTGCTTTCTTGATGTGGATAGGCGAAATGATTACAGAAAAAGGAATAGGAAACGGAATTTCCTTGATTATTTTTGCTGGTATTGTCTCCAGGCTCCCAGGCCAAATAGCTGGGGTAGGGCAGGAATTATCTGGTGGAATAATTGGATATTTTAACATTCTACTATTTGTTGTTCTGGCCCTGGCCATAATTGCAGCAATAATAGCTGTAAATGAGGGACAGAGAAGATTACCAGTACAATATGCTAAACGAGTTGTCGGAAGAAAGCTTTATGGAGGACAGAGTACATTTTTGCCGTTAAAAGTTAATGCTGCCGGGGTTATACCAATAATTTTCGCTATGTCGCTAATGATGTTTCCGGCTACAATAGGGTCGTGGATGAATCAAACTTCGGGATTTAACCAATTTCTAAACACCTATTTTAATTTTGGAAGTATCGCTTATAATTTAGTCTATTTTGTGCTAATAGTATTTTTTACCTACTTCTATGTGGCTATTATTTTTAATCCTGTGGATGTTGCTGATAACATCAAGAAGTACGGTGGATTTATTCCGGGTATCAGACCGGGTAGGCCTACAGCCGAATTTATCGACAGGGTTCTGTCAAGATTAACTCTTGCTGGAGGAGTATTCCTGGGGTTAATAGCAATACTACCTAATTTTATCATAGGAGTAACCGGAATAACGAGTCTCTGGTTTGGAGGGACAGCATTACTAATTGTTGTTGGTGTAGCTCTTGATACAATGAAGCAGGTAGAATCCCACTTGCTATTACGTAGTTATGAAGGATTTGTGAAATAGGAGATGATACAGTGAACGTTATACTTATGGGCCCCCCTGGTGCTGGGAAGGGTACCCAGGCTGAACTGATAAAAGCCGTTTATTCTGTACCTCATATTTCCACTGGTGATATGTTCCGGGAAGCAGTAATCAGCGGTACTAAATTAGGCAAGGAAGCAAAAACATACATGGATGCGGGAAAACTTGTTCCCGATGAAGTTACCATAGGAATTATTGAAGAAAGAATGGCCCACGCAGATTGTGAGAAAGGTTTTCTATTAGATGGGTTCCCGCGTACTACAGTACAGGCTGAAGCTCTGGACAAAGTTATGTCCAGGCTGAGTAAGAAGATTGAAGCGGCGATAAATATTATTGTTGCCGATGAAGTTCTAATAGACCGTATGTCGGGAAGAGTTAGCTGTAAGAACTGTAAGACTGTGTATAATCTTAAGTTTAATCCTCCTGCGCAACCTGGAGTGTGTGACAAATGTGGGGGGGAGATTATTCAACGCAGTGATGATAAAGGTGATACAGTTCGTAAGAGACTGGAAGTTTATATGGAACAAACCAGACCGGTGCTGGATTATTATGAAAAACAGGGCGTTCTTTATAATATAGATGGGGATCGTCAGACAGAAGAAGTATTTGACGATATCAAAAAGATTATGGAGAATCTTTAATGATTATATTAAGAATCCCGGATGAAATAGTCAGGATGTGAGCAGGTTGTTTGCCTATTTTGAGCATAGCATAGCTTTAACTGATAAAGGGACCGAAATTCTCGCCTTAAGATAATGGGGGTGGCCGATAATTTTAGATGATATAGTAGGTAAAGTTGTATATTCTAAATCTGGCCGTGATAAAGGCAGGATGTTTGTAGTTATTGAGGTAGTTAATAACCGGTATGTAACTTTGGCTGATGGTGATTTGAGAAAAATAGAAAACCCAAAAATAAAAAATACTAAACATTTACATTTTACAAATATAAAAGCTGAGAATGTTGTTAAATATCTGAGTAAAGGTGAAATGCCTGACAACCACGTAATTAGAAAGAACCTTAAGAAGATTCAGGAGGCCAGAGAAATAGATGGGAAGGAGGTCTGGTAAATGGCTAAAGAAGATGTTATAGAGGTCGAAGGGAAAGTTCTTGAACCACTGCCTAATGCCATGTTCAAAGTTGAATTGGAAAATGGCCATAAGGTCCTCGCCCATATTTCTGGAAAAATGAGAATGAACTTTATCAGGATACTACCTGGAGACAGGGTCATGGTGCAGTTGTCGCCCTATGATTTGAACAGGGGTAGAATCACATATCGTTTTAAGTAAACCGTAATTCGTTAGAGGTGAGATGTGAAGATAAAAATGAATAACTAATTTTTGCAGCTCACATTTTAAGCTCCATGTTTTCAATCTAAGGAGGTAATAATTATGAAAGTCAGATCATCGGTTAAACCCATGTGTGAAAAATGTAAAATAATTAAGCGCAAGGGTAAAGTTATGGTTGTTTGTGAAAATCCCAAGCACAAGCAGGTACAGGGCTAAGATATTACACGCCAATTATTAATTAATGAATAAAAGGAAAAACCTTAATTTTTTCTATCAAAATTTAAAATTCAAAACTCAAAATTGATTCCACTGCGAAAAGTCCGTTATTATTTCTCGTAGGGGAGACTTCAGTCTCCTCTAAAATCAGGATACTAATTCTTCGGCATTTGACGCGGAAGCTAAAGCATACGCTACAAATAATATAGAAAAATTATAAAAGTGTTAGGTTTTTGCAGGGGAATCAAAATTATCAATAATTAAAGAGAGGTGAAAGGATTTGGCAAGAATAGCGGGTGTAGACTTACCCCGGGATAAAAGAGTAGAAATATCCCTCACATATATATTTGGCATAGGAAGGTCTTCTTCCCGGAAAATACTGGCAGAAGCAGGTATAAATTTTGATACAAGAGTGAAAGATCTAACCGAGGAAGAAGTTGCCAGACTAAGAGATATTATAGAGAAGAAATACCAGGTTGAGGGTGACCTGCGCAGACAGACAAGTATGGATATCAAGAGATTAATGGATCTAGGCTGCTATAGAGGTATACGCCATCGGCGTGGTTTACCAGTTAGAGGGCAGAAGACTAAGACTAATGCACGTACGCGAAAAGGTCCGAAACGTACTGCAGGAGGCAGGAAAAAATAACCTTAAAAAGGAGGTTTATTGAGTGGCGCGAAAAACAAGAACAAGGGTAAAAAGGCGTGAGAAAAAGAATATTGAGCAGGGCATAGCACATATTAAATCAACGTTTAATAATACAATGATTTCTATTACTGATAAACATGGTAATGCTATTGCTTGGGCCAGTGCCGGAACTGTTGGTTTTAAGGGTTCAAGAAAAAGCACACCATTTGCGGCCCAACAAGCTGCTGAAACAGCTGCAAAATCAGCAATGGAACATGGTTTAAAAGAAGTGGAATGTTACGTAAAAGGACCTGGGGCAGGACGCGAGGCTGCAATTAGATCCCTGCAGGCTGCAGGTTTGGAAGTAAATATGATCAAAGATGTTACTCCTATTCCACATAATGGATGTAGGCCACCCAAGAGAAGAAGAGTTTAAGGAGGGAAGGTTATAAAGTGGGAAGATATACAGATTCAGTCTGTCGCCAGTGCCGCCGGGAAGGTGAAAAATTATTCCTAAAAGGAGATAGATGCTATTCAGAAAAATGTGCACTAGAAAGAAAACCCTATATACCTGGTGAACATGGCCGTGGACGCCGACAAAAGCCTACGGAATATGGACTTCAGTTAAGAGAAAAGCAAAAAACGAGAAGAATTTACGGTATACTGGAAAAGCAATTCCGGAATTACTTTAAAAAAGCTGAGCGCCAGCAGGGTATTACAGGAGAAAATCTGCTGATACTTCTGGAAAGACGCCTGGACAATGTTGTTTATAGACTGGGCTTTGCAGCTTCCCGTAAAGAGGCTCGTCAGTTAGTAAACCATGGACATTTTACTGTTAATGGTAAAAAAGCCAGCATACCATCAATAATGGTTAAAGTTGGTGACGTAATTCAGGTCAAGGATAGCAGTAAGGAATCCCCAAAATTTCAGGAGATAAAAGACCAGGCTGCATATAAGACTCCTCCGGAATGGCTGAGTATAGACGTCGAAAACCTGACAGGGAGTGTTATGGCATATCCAACAAGGGAGCAGATTGATACTTTAGTCCATGAGCAACTTATAGTTGAACTCTACTCTAGATAGAAACCTCTAGACTTGCACTCACAGGATAAGAAATTTGAAAAGGTATTAGAAGTGCAGAATTTATGTATTAAATGAGTATCTTTCGAGTGCTGGTTATAGAAATAAGGAGGGGATAAATTAATGCTAGAGATGGAAAAACCGCGCATTGAGTGTGTGGAAAAAGAATCTGACAGAAATTATGGAAAATTTGTAATTGAACCTTTAGAGAGAGGATATGGTATAACCCTTGGGAATTCACTGCGGAGAGTATTATTGTCGTCTCTACCTGGTGCTGCTGTTACATCAATAAAAATGGATGGGATTTTGCATGAGTTTTCAACTATTCCCAATGTAGTCGAGGACACTACCGAGATAATATTAAATCTAAAAAGGATGGTACTTAACTATAATGGTGGTGAACGTAAAATAATCCGTCTTGAACAAGAGGGGCCAAAAAACGTTACTGCCGGGGATATTGAAACTGATGCAGAAATTGAGATCTTAAATCCTGATCTTCATATTGCCAGTCTGGATAAAGACGGAAAATTAGAAATAGAAATGACTGTGGAACGTGGTAGAGGCTATGTTAGTGCTGATCAACAGCCAATTAAAAATGATGAAATTGTGGGTTTGATACCTATTGATTCTATTTATACGCCTGTTACCAGGGTGAATTATACAGTTGATAATGCGCGAGTCGGGAAAAGAACTGATTTTGACAGCCTTACCCTTGAGGTTTGGACCAACGGGAGTATAAGTCCAGAAGAAGCAATAAGTTTATCTGCACAAATACTTATCGAATATTTGAAGCTTTTCACAGAAATAGACGATACTTATGCTGAAGTGGAAATCCTGGTTGAAAAAGAAGAGGAACAGAAAGATAAAGTTCTGGAGATGTCAATTGAGGAATTAGAACTTTCGGTCCGTGCTTCTAATGGCCTTAAGAGAGCCAACATAAATACCGTTGGTGATTTAATTGAGAAGACCCGAGAAGAAATGAGTAAAATTAGAAATCTTGGGCAAAAATCACTTGAAGAAATTGAAAGGAAGTTAAAGGAACTAGATTTATCTTTCAAGAAACCAGAGGATTAGAAAGGAGGTTCCCCATTGAGTTACCGTAGATTTGGGCTCAGAAGCGATCATAGAAGATCGATGCTCAGAAATTCAGTGACTTCTTTGTTAGATAGTGAAAAAATAAATACCACAGAAACGAGAGCAAAAGAGATAAAAAGAATTGCTGATAAAATGATTACTCTGGGCAAAAGAGGAGACTTACATGCCAGAAGGCAGGCCCGCTCATATATTATGAGCGATGCAGTTGTACACAAATTATTTGCGGAAATTGCAGACCGCTACAGCGACCGCCAGGGTGGATATACCCGTATAATCAAAACCGGTTACCGTAAAGGTGATGGTGCTCCAATGGCTATTCTCGAATTGGTCGATTAACATGATCCAGCTAAAAAATGTAAGTTATTCATATTCCAGGAACAATTCCCCGGCAATTTGTAATTTAAGTCTTGATATAGCGGAAAGTGAATTTGTCGGAATACTTGGCAGGAATGGTTCGGGGAAATCTACCCTGACTCGATTATTAAATGGACTTTTATGTCCCGAAGCGGGTAAGGTGGAGGTTGATGGAATAGATACTTCTAATCCCCAAAACCATGCTGAAATAAGAAAGAGAGTTGGGCTGCTTTTACCTGTACCGGATAACCAGTTCATTTCCAATATAGTAGAAGAAGATGTAGCTTTTGGACCGGAGAATTTAGGTTTATCTCCTAACAAAATAAGGCAGAGAGTTGATACTGCTCTAAAAACGGTATCAATGGAGGATTATGCGAAATATCCTCCTTTGCTTTTGTCCGGGGGGCAAAAGCAAAGAGTTTGTATTGCAGGTATACTGGCGACGAAACCTAAATATATGGTGCTGGATGAACCTACTTCAATGTTAGATTCACGGGGGCGTAGAGAGGTAATAGAAACCCTTTTAAACCTGAAAGAAAAAGAAGGTATAACCCTAGTGTTAACAACTCACCATCTTGAGGAAATAATCAAAGCTGATCGTATTATAGTATTAGATCAAGGAGAAGTAAAATTTGAAGGCAATCCAGGTTCTATCTTAAAAGAGGTTGATGTTTTAAAAAAACTGGGTATAGAACCAATGGAAATAACCGTACTTATAGACCGGATAAATGAAGGCTGCCAGAAATACATTTCCAGAGATATTTACGATATCAGGATGTTGGTGGAAGTATTATGTCAATAAAAGTAGAAAATATTTCTTATGTATATCAGAAAGGGACTCCGTTTGAAAAGACAGCACTAAAAGATATATCCTTTACCATAAATGACACAGAAATACTTGGCATAATAGGAGCGGAAGGGTCAGGGAAATCAACGCTTTTACAGATGTTAAATGGTCTATTTAAACCTTCCCGGGGGAGAATAATAGTAGATGACCGGGATATTAGCACCTTGAGTAAAAAAGAATTACCCGGCCTTCGTCAGAAGGTGGGGCTTGTATTCCAGTACCCGGAACAGCAGATTTTTGAATTAACAGTTTATGATGAAGTTGCCTTTGGGCCCAAAAATATGGGGTTAAATTCCCGGGAGGTTGACAGGAGAGTTAAAGAAGCGTTATTGAAAGTAGACTTGTCTTATGATTTATTTAAGGAGAGGTTGACCAGTACCCTGAGTAGTGGCGAGAAACGAAGGGTTGCCATTGCAGGAATACTGGCATTAAAGCCCCGTTACCTCTTGCTTGATGAACCAACGATCGGACTTGATTTCGAGGGACGCACAGCCCTTCTAAATAATCTCCAATTATTAAACAGGGAGTACAAGACAACCATAGTAATTGTATCACACAGCTTGAGTTACCTTCTCAAAATATGTGATAGGATTATTTTGTTAAAAATGGAACTATATTCTTGGCTGAAGGTTTTAGTTCATTATTTAAGCTTTATGAACTATTAAAAGACCAGTGCATAGAGCTTCCTGTTGTTCAGGAATTAATATTTCAGCTGAATAAAAGAGGCTGGGAATTGTCTACATCAATAAGAACACCGGAGGAGGCAAGCAAAGAAATAGCTAAAAAGTTAGACGTTAAAGGTGAGACGTAAGAAGTTAAAGGTGAGACGTAAGAAGTTAAACGTGAGACGTAAGGCGTAGAAATCCCCGACCCCGACCCTGTTGTAGGGGCAGACCCACGTGTCTGCCCGGCCGAACGTTAGAGGCGAAGGGCGAGGTGTAAGACAGTTTTGGGCTCCTTTTGTGTATGTAATAACCAACCTAAATGTTAGAAGGAATAGGATTGTTGAGAGGTAAGTGCAATGTTTAATGACATCAGTTTAGGTCAGTATATACCGGCACAGTCAATACTGCATGAACTCGATTCCAGGAGTAAAGTAATAGCAACATTTCTACTAATGCTGGCGGTTTTCATGGCAACTTTTCCTGTACAGCTGGGGATACTCCTTCTAGTAACTATCATTCTGGTAAGATTCAGCGGAATAAACATAACTAACTACGTGAAAGCTATAAGACCATTTCTTTTTATTATTATAGTAACTTTGTTACTGCAGATTATATTTATAAGGGGAAGAATATTTCTTGATTTATATCTATTTAGTATAAGTGTAGAAGGGCTGCAGGCTGCAGCTGCCCTGACTCTTCGTCTTATAATAATCATTTTTCTGGTCAGTCTCTTAACCATGACCACAACTCCAATGGCTATTACAGGTGGTTTGGAAAAAATAATGGGACCCTTTAAGAAATTGGGTTTTCCAACACATGAACTGATTATGATAATGACTATAAGTCTCAGGTTTATACCTATATTTATGGAGGAAGCCAGCCGGATAAAAAGAGCACAGATGTGTAGAGGGGCAGTTTTCAGGCAGGGAAGCCTGGTGCGAAGAACAAAAAGTCTTATATCTGTTTTGATACCTCTTTTTAATAATTCTTTCAAGCGGGCACATGACCTGACTCAGGCAATGGAATCAAGATCTTACCACGGAAGAGAAGGCCGAAGCCACATGTATGATTCTAAAATGAAGATAACGGATTATCTTTATATGTTTTTATTATCAGGAACAGCACTTATAATAATTATTCTTAATTAATAACCCAACTTTCGCAGTTGAAAATACCTAATTTAAAGTAATACTAAAATATGGATGTTTTTTTCTCAATTCTCAAGAATAAAAAGTGAGGAGTGAGGAGTTCTTGTACGCAAGATTTTTCTATATTCAATGATTATTCGCTTAATCCTAACGTCTTATGTCTACCCCCTCACCTATTACTAAAATAACACTATTTTGGGAAAAAATAATTTTCAGTCAAGTGCGCAAGTTGTATTAACAACCTTAAGGAGAACGCAAACAATGAAAAGAATAAAGATGGTAATTGAATATGATGGTAGCAATTATCACGGGTTTCAAATTCAAAAAAATGCTCATACAGTGCAGGCGGAGCTAGAACAAAGAATATTTGAGCTTACCGGGGAGAATATTTCCATTCTCTGTGCGGGTCGTACTGATGCCGGGGTACATGCTCTGGGACAGGTAATAGCTTTTGACACGGTATCTACTATACCACCTGAAAAATGGAAAATTGCATTAAACAGTGTCTTACCAGCGGACATCCGGGTTTTAAGTAGCTGCGAAGTAAAAGAGGATTTTCATCCCCGGCTTAATGCAGTAAAAAAACGTTATTCATACTTCATTTACAGGTGCGAAAATGGTCAAACCTTTTACCGGAAATATGCACTATGCAATACAGAACAATTGGATATTAAAGCAATGCAAGAAGGCTGTCAGCTTATAGAAGGTCGCAAAAACTTCAAGTCTTTCTGCGCCAGTGGGTCTTCAGTAAAAAATCATGAAAGATTTGTAAGTACCTGCAGGTTAAAAGAGAATGGCCCCTTTATAAAGATGGAAATAGAAGCCAATGGTTTTTTATATAATATGGTAAGAATAATAATGGGAACCATATTGGAAGTAGGTAGGGGAGATTACCCTGCCCAGCATATTAAAGAAATTATTACTACCCGGGACAGGGCAATGGCTGGGGCTACAGCACCACCGCAGGGCCTTTTCCTGGTTGAGGTAATTTATCCTGAGGATGTTTAACAAGAATACAGATTTGATTCCACTGCAAAAAGGT
>DAOUSQ010000055.1 GCA_030627145.1 Syntrophomonadaceae bacterium
ACGGTTCTGTGAGAGGGATGATGCTGCAGCAAGCTACTGCAGCATTACCCTACTCGATGCATTATGACCATATTATAAGCTAAACTTCTGAAACTTCACATTCTTAGCCGTCAAATACTGGTCCTCTACCCACTCGTGAAACGGTACCGCCCGATAGGCGTTTGCAGTTCCTGATTTAAGAGCGTGCCAGGCATCTTCCGGGGAGGTGTAATCATTTGAGAGCTCACACACCATAACTCGGCTGCCTTTGGTTTCTGCATATAGTGGTACAATTTTACCCGGTTCCACATTATCTGCAAATACTATTACATCAACGCGGTTCCCGCCTGTTTTTACCTCACACCTGGTGTTTTCTTTTATCCAGTCAACAAATTTCTTTAGAGTTATTTTTTTAGGTACCTGTAATATCATGTAATCATCCTCCAGTTTCTTTAATAAATTAAGCCCAACTGCTGCCACAAACCATTTGGAAGCAGGATCCTCGGGGTTATGGTCCTGGGTAATTAGCTTAAGGGATATTCCTTTATCCATTATTTCCTGTTTCCAGGTCTCCGGTTCCAGGAGGACCTTTTTACCTTTCAGCTTTTCAATGAGTTCTTCCCAGGGGAAAAGGTCGCCGGGGCAGCTGGTGGCTCCTACGTCTTTATGCTTTAAAACCTCCAGGTCTGAGCCGTAATAATCCTTAAGCCAGTTTATAAGCTCAACCAGGGCAAATATCTGATCATCAGTAGGGTAGTGGTTGTTGAAATTCCCGGTTAAGCAAATTCCAATGCTGTTATGGTTAACCTTTGGCCCTGCATGGGCACCAATAGTACGTAAAGGCCGTCCTTCTTCAATTGTCCCATTTTCTCTTATAACATAGTGATATCCGATTCCGCTCCAGCCCCGGTTTAGATGCCAGTGGTGAATGTCTAAGGCAGACACATCAGGGCTGGCGGAATGGTGAATTATTATCTGCCTGGTGCTTTTGCGTGATACCAGGCTTAAAAAAATCAGTTCTCTGCTTATTACTTCCATAATTAATAACCTCCCTGTTAATTAACTCAAACTGTAGGGTAGCTATCAGCCTGCGGCCTTGCGTTTTCCATAACAGGCATAAACCCTCCGGGAGGATCTCTATATGAATTATGGGGCAGGGTAATTATGGTTTCACGCAGTTCACCAATGGCCTCTGTCAGTTCTCCTAATTTGTTTTCAATCCTTATTAATAAATAAGCAGAAACGGCTATAGGAAAACCTACATTGCCGATAATGTTTAAAAGATCATCCAATTTAAAACCCTCCTTTCATTTGAAACGGTTTTCTATAAAACTGAAATAGTAAGAACAGTTATTTATTAGTACTTGCCGTAATTTACCGATATAAAAAGATAAAACAAAGTTTTATCATCCATATCTATTCACTATTCTCTGTTCTCTAAAAAAAACGGACAGGATAGACCTGCCCGTTTAATGTTATTTATTAGACCAGGGATAATTCTGAAGTTTCTTTGGTTACCAGCTGGGCTCCGATTTTGCCAGTTAAATTTCCACCAGTTACTGAAAAAATGTCTTTGGCGATTATATTATCCATAGCGGTGTTAACCTGGGCACCGGTAAGATCAGCTTTAGCGTCATAAACTCTCATACGGAAGGGTTTGTTTAGTTCGGTCTGGAAATCCATCTCTAAGAGTACCTGAGCAGCCATACTTAATTCCTCCTTTCATTTGTTTAATAACTACGGGAGAGGACTATATTTCCTCTTCAAGCTCTACAACGTTCCTGCGCTGAATAGCTACGTTAACAGGCTCCTGCAGTGCAATAAGAGATTCGCCTACACTGAAAACATCAGCGTCCACTGCCGAACTCTTAACGTACTTGAAATAGCGGTTTTTAGTCTTAGTCCCATCAACATCGTTTACCAGGATCAAATCACTGGAAATAGGGGTTGCGGAAACTGCCATCTGCTGCACCTCCTTATGTTTATTTAAGGAACCTATCTTTGTGGGACAGGCTTCTTGAGTATTATCTTAAGGCAGGAGGCTAAATTATAGGAATTGCAGGCATTTAAGGACGAAAAGAGTGAATGTATGAGAATATAATTACTGGGATAAAAAAGGATTAAGTAATTAAGAGGTTGGGATAAAAGGGTTTTGATATAAAAAAGAGGGCTGAATTTATTTTAATTGGGTTAAAGTATTAGATGGAATAAATATGAAACGGATTTAATATAGATTAATAAAAGAAGATTTGCCATCTTCTTTTTAATCTTTTTTCAGTCCACTGTAAAGTGGGCTATCTCTTTTTCTATAGCCTGGTAAGGCAGGAATGAATATCGTCTAACCTGGTTAACAGGACATTAACAGCCTCTACAACCTTTTCCTTATCATCTTTCTTTTCTTTGAAAAACCGGTTAAGTGCTTCATACCCCAGGTAGATATTTAGCCGGCTGGCCAATTTTCGAGGCAGTGATACCTGGAGTTGGAACGTTAGCGGAAACGTAAGGTATCACTGCCCGGGCATGGAGGATTAAGCTGTTATCCTGGAGCGGAAGCGGAGGGATAAGAGCGCAGCCAGGACTTGTTAGAACTGTTTGATCTGTGTTTGCAGGATTAAGAATAGTTATATAGAATGGAAAATATTAGAGGTATTTTTGGATGGAGGTGTATAGATGCCTGGTAAACCTATTGAGCAATATGATCACAAAGGGAAGAAAAGAAAGAATAATCCGCCGGTGGGACTGGTGACGCCGGATACTGATAAAGATGCGGGAAATAAAACGTATGCTTATGATCCCCATATTGATCCAGCTTTACAGTTTGATAGCAAGCGAAAAGAAGTTGAAGATATTATTGACCGGGGACTGGGGGCTGACAGCCTGGAGGATGCACGTGAGGCTTTAGAAGAAATTAAAAAAATGCAGGAACCTTATCTTAATTGGGCAGGTAAAGCGGAACATACGTCGTTTGAAGTACCTACAGTATCTCTGCATGTACATGAACGGATTGACCCGCGTACGATTATAGATTCGGTTAGAAAAAGAGGAGAGGAAATAAGCCCGCAGCCATCTCTTTTTGATGTTAAGGATGAAAATCCTCCACTTCGTGAGGCAATACAATTTTATAAACATTCCCATAACTGGTCCAACCGGCTTGTAGCAGGGGACAGTCTCCTGGTCATGAACTCACTACTGGAAAAGGAAGGCCTGGGCGGGCAGGTACAGATGATATACATGGATCCTCCTTATGGGATAAAGTACGGCTCTAATTTTCAACCTTTTATAAACAAACGGGATGTTAAGGATGGAAAGGACGAGGATTTAACCTCAGAACCTGAGATGTTAAAGGCTTTTCGTGACACCTGGGAATTAGGTATTCATTCCTATTTGACATATATGCGGGACCGCTTGCTGCTTGCACGGGAACTGTTAACTGAGAGTGGAAGCATTTTTGTCCAGATTTCAGATGAAAATGTTCATCATGTTCGGGAGTTAATGGATGAGGTATTTGGTCAACAGAATTTTGTTAGCTTAATAACATTCAACACAACTACGGCGAGAACTTCGAAATATCTTAATCAAGTATCGGATTACTGTCTATGGTATTCTAAAGATTTAAATTTTTTGAAATATAGACAACTATTTATAGAAAAATCATTGGATAATAGTCATTACGATAAAATTGATGAAGATGGAAGGTATTTTTATTTAAGGGATTTATCATCACAAGGTGATGGTAATAAAAAACCTTTTAAATATAAAAGTAAAGTTTTTATTCCTCCTAAAGGACGGCATTGGAGTACCGATCCAAATTCATTACCCAATGAGAGATTAGTTATTGCTGGAAATTATATCAGAGCAAAAGTCTACTGGAATGACTTCCCCGTAGGCATATTAAATAACAATTGGACAGACACCCAATTTGGTGGGCAAAAGTATTATGTTGTTCAAACTCATACAAAGGTAATAGAACGCTGTCTTCTCATGACCACTGACCCCGGAGACCTAGTTTTTGACCCTACCTGTGGTTCTGGGACTACTGCTTATGTAGCCGAGCAGTGGGGAAGGCGCTGGATTACCTGTGATACTTCACGTGTAGCTGTTACTCTGGCCAAGCAGCGTTTAATGACAGCTGTATATGATTATTATAAGCTGGCACATCCTGATGAAGGGGTGGGCAGTGGTTTCAATTATAAAACGGTACCTCATATTACCCTGAAATCTATAGCTAATAATGAAGAGATTGATATGATTTATGACAAATGCCATCCTGATATTGAAAAAGCACTTGAAAAGCTGAACAAGGCACTAAAGAAAAAATGGCAGGAATGGGAAGTGCCTTATGACGAGGCTCCGGAATGGAAGTCAACTGCTAAAAAAGCCTGGGACAATTTCTGGGAACTAAAACGAAAAATGCAAAAGGAGATCGATTCTTCGATAAACCGTAATGCACCACAGGAAACCTTATATGACCAACCTTATGTTGACCGTTCAAAAGCCAGGGTAAGTGGCCCATTTACCATTGAGGCGGTACCTGCTCCGGTAGTTAAGCCGCTTTCTGATGTCTCAGCTATTGGTATGGAAACAGCTGATGAATCAGTAGCCCGCAGTGGTGAAACTTTAAGGCAGATAGAATGGAGAGATGAACTTCTCAAGACTGGAATCAGGGGGAAAAATGGTCAATATATTCTCTTTTCCCGAGTAGAAGCATTAGGCGGTACCCGGTACCTGCATGCAGAGGCAGAGACAAAACCAAATGACCGCGGGGCCGATGAGATTAGTGAAGCGGGAGGAAGTTACAGTCAAGTACAGCGGGCAGTTATTTCTTTTGGACCTGAACATGCCCCGCTGGAACAACGGCAGGTGGCACTGGCTATTGAGGAAGCACAGAACCTGGTGCCTAAACCGTCAATTGTTATCTTTGCTGCATTTCAGTTTGACCCGGAAGCAGCCAAAGATATAGATGAGATTAACTGGCCTGGTGTTACTTTACTTAAGGTTCAGATGAACGCTGACCTTTTTACAGACGACTTAAAGAAAAAGAAGGTAACTAATGACAGCTACTGGTTAATAGGTCAGCCGGATGTTAAGTTGAGTAAGATAAAAAAAGGAGAAGACAAAGGCAAATACCAGGTAGAAATACTGGGATTTGATTACTATAACACCAAGAAAGGCACCATAGATTCAGGTGGGCCTGATCAAATTGCTGTATGGATGCTGGATACGGATTATGATGGACGCAGCATTTATCCCCGCCAGGTATTTTTTCCTATGGCAGGAAGTAAAGACGGTTGGGCAAAACTTGCCAGGAACTTAAAGTCGGAGATTGATGAAGAATTAATTGAATCCTACCGGGGAACGAAATCCCTGCCTTTTTCACCAGGGGTTAATCAGCGAATAGCGGTAAAGATAGTTGATGACCGTGGTATTGAAAGCCTAAGGATTATGGAGGTGGAGTAATGGCTCAAGCGTCCATAGACAGGCTGATAATAAACTCACCTTATAAAGAACCATCAAAATATTGGAGTTATGATCCTAAGACCAAGCTGTTTGATTTAAAAGATGGCCGCAGACCTGCAGGTTATGTGATGGCAAGTAGAAAGTCAAGGTCTTTTGATGATCCGGGTATTTTTGTTGAGATACCTCTGGTTAATAAGATACGCCCAAGGGTAAAAAAATGGAGGGAAGCAGGTTATTCCGGAGTAACCGGTATTACCAGGTGGCTTCTTAAATACTGGCAGGACCCAGAAGAACGGGATAGGACCAGGTTTTTCTTCTGTCAGCTGGAGGCAATAGAAACTCTCATATGGCTGGCAGAGGCTCCGGATTCTGAAAAAGTAGGAATAGAAATTCCATCTGATGGGGGAATTTTTAGACGATTGTGTTCTAAAATGGCAACCGGATCAGGAAAGACCATTGTAATGGCACTCCTTATAGCGTGGCAGGTTTTAAATAAGGTTACATATCCGCAGGATACAAGATTTTCTAAAAATATCCTGGTGATAGCGCCAGGTCTTACAGTAAAGAGCCGTTTGCAGGTATTAATACCTGCTGGATCAGGAAACTATTATGAAGAATTTAATATAGTACCACTTGCACTTTTTGATAGGATGCGGCAGGGAAGGGTAATTATTCGCAACTGGCAGGCATTGACCTGGGATAGCGAGGAGAAACTTGCTAAAAAAAAGAGTGTTGATAAAAGGGGAGCCAAAAGTGATGAGGCATATGTAAGGGATGTTCTGGGCGAAATGGCCTCTGCCAGAAACATTCTGGTCATAAATGATGAAGCCCATCACGCGTGGCGTGTTGCTGCTGAATCAAAAATTAAGGGATTAAAAAAGGAAGATAAGGAATTTTTAGAACAGGCTACAAAGTGGGTAGGTGGGCTGGACCGTATACATGCGGCACGTGGAATCCTTACCTGTTATGACTTTTCTGCTACTCCGTTTGCTCCCTCGGGAAAAAGGAGTTCAGAAGAGGCATTATTTGGATGGATTGTTTCTGATTTTGGTCTAAATGATGCTATAGAGTCTGGCCTTGTTAAAACCCCTCGTGTGGTTATACGTGATGACGGGGTCCCAGATGCAAAGACTTATAGATCTAAGCTTTATCACATCTATGAATGGGTAAAGGATGATTTAAATCGGCAGGCAGAGGAACATGAACCTCTCCCTGATTTGGTGGTTAATGCGTATTATCTGCTGGGTAAAGACTGGTTAGAAACTGCGGAAGAATGGAAAAAACAGGGTATAACTACTCCCCCGGTAATGATTTCAGTTGCTAACCGCACCGAAACTGCTGCCCGTATTAAATATACTTTTGACCGGGGAAAAATAAGAATCAAGGAACTGTGTATACCGGAAAAAACCCTGCATATAGATTCCAAGGTTTTGGCTGAAGCCGAAGCATTCTAGTTCCTCTAGTTCGGGCATAGTAAGTCCCTGTTTCTTATATAGTACTGGTCTGGCAAAGAGAGTAAA
>DAOUSQ010000110.1 GCA_030627145.1 Syntrophomonadaceae bacterium
GCGATGAAATACAGGATATGGACTATGAAACTGCCATAAAGCAACTAATGTTATTTTTCACAGAATTGCTTAAAAACTTCTCTAATGAAGTCTCTAAAGCGATTTTATGTCAAGTCAGGCAGTGGATTGCGGCCCAGCCCTCATATATTAGGGCTTTGATGCCAAATTTCGCCTGCGAAATTTGAGTTAAATTAGTTAAGGAAGTGAGCTATTGGACAAACGTTTAGGAGTAATAGGCATTGTAATAGAAGATAAAAGTAAAGTAAGCAGGGTTAATCAAATATTAAGTGAACATGCTGATATGATAAGAGGGCGAATGGGTCTTCCTTATCCAGAACGAAAAGTTGCCGTCATTTCATTAATCGTAGATGGAACAACTGATGAGTTGGGTTCACTTACAGGTAAATTAGGAAATATCTCCGGATTAATAATAAAAAGTGCTATAACTAAATCCAGGAGGAATTAAATATGAAAAAGTTATTGATATTTGCTGCAAGTATTGTGATAGTTGCGGTTTTGGCCTGGAAATTTTTCTTAACCCCAGAACCTGTTTCTCAGGTTACCGTAGCTAATCCGGTAGGACCGGTAGTAGTACCGGTTTTAGGAATAGACAGTGGGAATATTACTAACGAAGAATTTGATGTGGGTATTAAATACTGGAAAAACATAGATGAAGCAATTGCTTACTTAGCTGCTGATCAAGCTGAATTTGCCGTTTTGCCGATAACTACAGCAGCTAACATATATGCGCAGGGAATTAATATAACGCTTTTAGGAGTTCATGAATGGAAAGTGTTCTATCTGGTGGCGAAAGAGGAAATTGAGTTTAAAGATTGGTTATCATTAAATGGAAAGACTGTCTATTCGGTGCACGGTAAGGGACAGACGGTGGATCTTTTAATGCGTTCCGCATTAAGCAAGATAGGCCTGGATCCAGACCAGGATGTAGAAATTTTATATGCCCCCCCTCAGGAAGCCGTAGCTTTATTTAAGGCGGGGAAGGCTGATTTTGTAGCTCTTCCAGAGCCTTTTGTCACCCTGGCCTTAAAGGATAGTGGCGGCCATTTAGTACTTGATTTTCAGGAGTATTATGGTGAGCTAACTGGAAAGCAGGGAAGAATTCCAGTGGCCGGTTTATTTGTTAAACAGGATTTCATAAAGCAGTATCCTGATCAGACAGCCAAGGTGGCTGATTTGTTAGCAAGATCAACCGACTGGGGTAATCAGAATGTCGATACTGCTTTACCTCTGGCTCAAGAAGTGTTGCCTATTCCTGCACCGGTTATGAAGACTGCACTGGAACGAATCGACTTTTATTATGTACCTGTCTCAGAGGCTAAAGCTGAGGTGGAACAATTTTTAAGTATTACCAAAGAACTTTATCCGGAGGGAATTAAGGAACTTCCTGATAAAGGATTTTATGAGCAATGAAATCTTTGATCCGTTCATTACTGGGAATCACTATATTTATAATAATATGGCAGTGCATAGCCCTGACTCTGAAACAGAGCATTATAGTACCATTACCTGTAGAAACTTTTAAGATACTGGGAAGTCTACTAAAGGAAGGAATAATAATGGAGGCTGTTTGGCATACAGCTTGGAAAGTATTGCTGGCTCTCGTTTTGGTACTTTTTATGGGTGTTTTTGTGGGGCTGTTGTTGGGACTTATTCAGCCCCTTTATGAAATGTCCCGGCCGGTGATAATGATAATCCAAGCAGTACCAGTTATATCATGGTTGTCCCTGGTTCTTTTTACCTGGGGACCAAGCTGGCAGGGTCCAGTATTGATTGCTTTTCTTTCCGTATTACCAGTAGCTATTTTAACCACAGTTTCAGGGGTGAAAAACCTGGATCAGCATCTCCTGGAAATGGCTAAAGTATATCGGGTTCCCTTTTTTAAAGTGCTTAAAGATATTTATGCCGGTTCTCTGGTACCATTTATAATAGCAATTATAGATGTAAGTATAGGTCAGGTGTGGAAAGTCGTGTTAGTAGCAGAGTATCTGGTAGGAAAAAGAGGTCTGGGGGTAGAGATTCTCAATGCCCGTTATAGTGTTGACATTTCCAGGGTATGGGCTATTACCTTGGTTGCAATATTATTAGGTATTATATCTGAACGGATTATAAAATTATTCTTAAGGAGGTTAACAAACAGGTGGCAACAAGCCTGACAATTAAGGGATTAAATAAATATTTTGCTGAGCTAAAAGTAATAGAAAACTGGGATATTACTATAGAAGAATCAGAAAAGGTAGTAATACTTGGACCTTCCGGTGCAGGCAAAACTACCTTTTTAAGGTTAGTAGCCGGTTTGGAAACACCGACCTCCGGTAGTATCAATATTCAGAGTTCGCGAATCGGTTTTGTATTTCAAGAACACCGATTAATTCCTTGGCGGACTGTTGAAGATAATCTTCGCTTTGTTAATGATGATAGTGATATATCTGCCCTGCTCACAACTTTAAAGCTTAACGGTTTTGAGAAATACTATCCGGCTCAACTAAGTGGAGGTATGCAGCAAAGAGTTAACTTAGCCCGGGCCTTAATAACAGATCCGGAATTACTTATTCTTGATGAAGCTTTCACATCCCTGGATCTTCCGATAAAAATGAGTATTGTGAATGAACTGTTACAGCAATGGAAAAAAAGACGGTTTACAATTCTGGGTATAACTCATGATTTAAAAGAAGCTCTTTACATAGCTGACCGAATTATAGTGCTTTCAACTAATCCAGCACGCATAATAGAAGAATTTAAAGTAGACTTACCTGAAAACCGAGATTTTTACAGTCCTGAATTTTTAAGACAGGAGGCTAGACTTTTAAAACTTGTTTGCACTTTAGAGACTACATACAATATATAAATAACCTGGATTAATACGTATGCAAGACAACAATATTAATGTTATCATAAATTTAATCGTGAAGTAATGGGGAGGGTTCAGGTGTGTTTAGGCCGGTATTATTAAAAAAATGGAGAATTTTAATATGTTGCCTGTTTTTTTGGTTACTAACCTGTAATCAGGTTATGGCAGACGGTGATATAAGAATAACGGTGAATGATCCTACCCGAGAGGGTGTTAAGGGTAACTATGAGGCAACAGTTACATATGAAGCATTATCTGCTCCTTCATTGTCTTATGGGGATAACAGGGTACTGGGAACATTAAGGATAAAGGGTAAAGAAAACATTAAGGTTCCGATTGAGCCAGGACAAAAAATACAGGTAACCCTTCCCCTTGGTACCTGTTATATGCAGGTTCCTAATGATGAAAACTTTCGTAATTATGTAGAGTGGCCGGTAGCCTTAGATGGTCTTATGAACCAAATTAAAGACAGCAACGAAAAATCAGCGGTAAAATTTATTTCAGCTACACCTCGCTCTTTAATCGTTGAGATAGAGAATATCGATACCAACCATTCTCTTATGGCCTTAGATTTTGTTTTTGATCAGCTTAACTACAGTAGGGTTAAGGTATCCAGGTTAATTGAAGTTAGTGATTTATTCGTTGAATATGCTAATGAGCCGGTAACCAGGCTGTACTTCTTTCAAATGCTTAGGGATATCACGCTGCCTTTTTCCACCTGTCCTGCTGATCTAAGCGAAAATGATGATACCTTACAGCAAAAATTCCTAGATGTGCAAAATATATCACCACTAATACTAAAAAAAATAAAACCATTAGTTGATTCTGGGATAATTTCAGGCGATGGCAATCTACTGCGACCTAATGATTATATTACCCGGATAGAAGCAGCTACTATGCTGGGAAGGCTTTTCCCCCAAAATAATGAAAAAGCTTATTTCCAGGATGAAATCCCTGCTGGAGTAAGTGATCAGATAAATACATTAGTGGTACTGCAAATTATTAAAGGATACCCTGATGGTACATTTAAACCTGACCAGAAGCTAACTAAACTGGAAATGCTTAATATGCTGCAAAGAACCCTGGAATCGTACCCGGTAAAAAGTCTATAGTATTGAAGAGAGAAGACATCTGCCCAGGTTAATGTTAATTATACTTGAATAAAAGGCAGGCTTGAGGTAAAATAATCTTTGCGGCTCGGGATGTGGCTCAGTTTGGTAGAGCGCCTGGTTCGGGACCAGGAGGTCGCAGGTTCAAATCCTGTCATCCCGACCATGTTAAGTTGACAAACCTGTGTTTTAAGAAACCTTGAAATGCAGGTTTTTTGCGTGTGCCCGGCATGGGCGACAGCTAGGCGGTGAAAGTCCGCTGTGGGGGGTGACGGCCCCAACCACTAGCCAAAGGCAAGGGTGTCC
>DAOUSQ010000035.1 GCA_030627145.1 Syntrophomonadaceae bacterium
AGTAAGGTTGCCGGGACACCTGTTCAACAGGGGGTTATTGGCACATGTACCAATGGAAGAATGGAAGACTTGCGTATTGCTGCCAGTATACTTAAAGGCAGAAAGATAAATAAGGATTCGAGGCTTATTGTTGCTCCCGCATCGCGTCAGGTTATGCTTCAGGCTATAAGAGAGGGTATATTAGAAATATTTGTGGAATCGGGAGCTGCTGTAGTAACTCCAGGTTGTGGTCCATGTGTAGGAACTCATAATGGGGTACCTTCTGATGGAGAAAATGTTATTTCAACTGCCAATCGTAATTTTAAAGGAAGAATGGGTAACAACCGGGCTTTTATTTATCTGGGTTCACCTGCTACTGTTGCAGCTTCGATGTTAACCGGTAAAATAACTGATCCCAGGGAATTTATTAATTAATAAGTAACTTAAATTCTAAACTAATATTGATGCAGGGAAAACTATATTTACATTGATAATGAAAAAGAGCAGAGAAACTTTAATCTTAAACTGAACGTATGATTAGTAAATTAGTCATGCAGAATTGTCAGCTGAAAGGAGACTAATATGGATTTAAAAGGTATGGTTCATAAATTCGGTGACGATGTTAATACCGATTACATAATATCTGGCCGTCATAAGTTTAAGACACTTGATATGAAAGAACTGGCTAAATATGTAATGGAAGACCTTGATCCCGAGTTTTATTCTAAGGTTAATGAAGGGGATTTTATTATTGGTGGCAAAAATTTTGGCTGTGGTTCTTCGCGTGAACAGGCGCCCCTTGCTATTATTAATGCCGGTATTAGTGCAGTTATTGCTAAATCTTTTGCTCGTATATTCTATCGTAATTGTATAAATACGGGACTCCCATTGATTGAATGTAATACTGATCTTTTGGACGAAGGTGATGAATTGGAGATAGATTTACAAAAAGGTGTACTGCATAACGTTACTAAAAATATAGATATTGAGATAACTCCACTGCCTGAAGTAATGCTAAAGATATTAACAGATGGAGGACTGGTTGAACATTTTAAAAAATACGGTACATTTAATTTTGATTAACTTAAGTTTAGTTTAACTTTTGAAAAGAAAAGTCTAGATTATTTTATTAATAAAAGAGTCTTTGTATAAAAATGATGTGTTTAAATTTATCCCTATTTCATGTGCAGTGCGAAGAAAAAATGAGGAGGTTCAGGTTATGGGTGCTGGAGATATAATTCAGGGAGAAAAGATTACAGTTAAGAACGGAGTTTTAAATATTCCCGATCACCCTGTTATTCCATTTATTGAAGGGGATGGGACTGGTCCTGATATATGGGCAGCTGCTTCCAGGGTATTTGATGCAGCAGTTGAAAAGGCCTATCAGGGGCAAAGATCAATAGTCTGGAAAGAGATATTGGCAGGGGAAAAAGCTTTCAATCAAACTGGTGAGTGGTTACCTACAGAAACACTGGATGCAATTCGTGAATATATTATTGCAATAAAAGGGCCGTTGACGACACCAATTGGAGGGGGTATCCGTTCTCTTAATGTTGCCCTCAGGCAGGGACTGGATTTATATACCTGTTTGCGTCCTGTACGTTATTTTCCAGGTGTGCCGTCACCGGTCAAGCGTCCAGAGGATATTGATATGGTAATTTACCGTGAAAATACAGAGGATATTTATGCGGGTATTGAATTTCCCAAAGGTTCACAGGAAGTTAATAAACTTATTGATTTCTTGCAAAATGAACTGGGAGTTAATAAGATACGTTTTCCTGAAAGTTCAGGAATTGGGATAAAACCGGTTTCAGAACAGGGAACAAAACGTCTGGTACGTGCTGCTATAAAACATGCTATTCAGGAAGGAAGAAAGAGTGTAACTCTGGTTCATAAAGGTAACATTATGAAGTTTACCGAGGGTTCCTTTAGACAATGGGGTTATGAATTGGCGGAAGAAGAATTTGCTGATAAGGTTTTCACATGGAATCAATACGACCAAATAAAAGAGGAACAGGGAAGCGAAGTAGCGGATCAGGCACAGAAAAAGGCGGAAGAGCAGGGAAAAATTATTATTAAGGATGCTATTGCAGATATTTTTCTGCAGCAAATACTTACTCGCCCTGCAGAATTCGACGTAGTAGCTACTTTAAACCTAAATGGTGATTACATTTCAGATGCTCTTGCGGCTCAAGTAGGAGGGATCGGAATAGCTCCTGGAGCTAATATTAATTATGATACCGGACATGCTATTTTTGAAGCTACTCATGGAACAGCTCCTAAATATGCAGGGCTCGACAAAGTCAATCCTTCTTCCGTTATTTTATCGGGGGAAATGATGCTTCGTCATCTTAATTGGCATGAAGCTGCTGACCTCATTATTAGTGCGATGGAAAAAACTATTGCCAGTAAAGTAGTTACCTATGATTTTGCTCGTCTTATGGAGGGAGCTAAAGAAGTAAAATGTTCGGTTTTTGCGGATGAGTTAATAAAGAATCTTTAGAAGTGTTGTGAAAAATACTATATAGAAAAAATTTTTGTTGGGCTTGAAAAGCGCGTTTTCATAGGAAATAATATTATATTATGAATTGGATTGGGTTTTTCTCAATCCTATTTCTTTAATAAATTACCTGTGTTATTATAGGAAAAGTAAATTTTTATGGGTTATCAGTAATTAAATAAACTTTTGCAGTTAACAATACCTGATTAAAAGGCATAGTAAAGTATGAAGATTTATTAGCAAGGAGTAATAAGTAAGGAGTTAGGTGTAAGGAGTTATTGCAAGCTGAATTTTTGTAAAGTCAATAAATATTTGCCTCACACTTTTCTCCTAACTCTTCACCTATTACTCAAATAATTCTATTTATGGAACAGTAAAAAATATTATTCTGGCAAATACGAAAGTTTAATTATTAATTTATGGTTTGTGGGGTGGGTTAATGAAAAAAATCATTGATTTATATAAGGAAAATAAAATAGTTTTATCTATGGAAATATTTCCGCCTAAAGCTGATTATTCATTAGAAACCATTTTTAATACTCTGGACGAGTTAATAAAATTAAATCCCAGCTACATAAGTGTTACCTATGGAGCTGCCGGGAGTAACAGGGGTAGGACAGTCGATATCGCTGCAAGGATAAAAAAAGAGTACGGGATAGAATCGCAGGCTCATTTAACATGTATAGGGCATAGCAAAACTGAAATAGAGTCCATTTTAGATAACCTTTTAAATGAAGAAATTCATAATATTATGGCTTTACGCGGTGATTTTCCAGAAAACGAACCAGATTTTGATTTAGAAAAACACGAATACCGTTTTGCTTTTGAATTGATTAAAGATATTCGTAACAGGGCTGATTTTGGGATTGCTGCCGCAGCTCATCCGGAAGGCCATCCTGAGTGCAAGAGATTAAGCGAAGACATAATAAATCTAAAGCAAAAAGTAGACACCGGTGTAGATTTTTTAATTACCCAGATGTTTTTTGATAATCGGGTATTTTATGATTTTGTTGATAAGGCCCTGAAGATTGGCATAAATTGTCCGGTTATTCCAGGTATAATGCCTGTCTTAAATGCCAAACAAATTAAGAAAGTTATTTATCTCTGTGGGGCTTCAATTCCGGCAAAGTTATTAAAGCTGGTAGATAAATATGAAAATAATCCCAATGATATGGAGAAGGCTGGAATAGAATATGCCAGCGAACAAGTTGCAGATCTTATCACAAGTAAGGTTCCTGGAATTCATCTATATACCATGAATAAAGCTGGACAGATAAGCGAAATAGTTGAAAATGTAGGTTTATAAAAAATAACAGCGGAAGGAGTAAGATTTATGAAAAATTCTTACTTACTCCTTACCCGAATTTAGCGCTAATAAAATGCCAACCCTACTGTCCCTGGGCCTACATGGATACCTATTACAGGACCAGTTTCAATTATAATAATATCCCCCGAGTATATTTTACTAATTTCCTTATGTAAATATTCAGCTTCCTCTACAGCATCAACATGAGTAACGGCTACTTTTTCCACCTTATCGAGATGTTTTCTTAGCTCAGCTATTATCCTGTTAATAGCTTTTTTCTTGGTTCTAATCTTCTTAAAAACTGCTATTTTCCCGTTATCTACACATAGTACTGGCTTAATTTGAAGAATGTTGCCAATATACTTGTTTAAATGACTTATTCTTCCTCCGCGGGCAAGATACTCTAAATTGTCTACCACAAAAAACAACTTGCTCCTGTCTTTAATTTTTTGCAATTCATGCTTTATTTTATCTGTTTCTTCACCTTGAGCCAGTAATTCACATGCTTTCATTACCTGGAAACCCAGACCTATGGTTGTAGAATGAGAATCTATAACATTTATTTTAATATTTTTATTAGCTAACATATCTTTGGCCATTAAAGCAGATTGTACAGTGCCCGATAGCAATGAGGATATTAATATTACCAGAGCTTCGTCACCTGGATTTAAGTCCTCAAATATTTTTAAGAATTTACCAGCTGGTGGTTGAGAAGTAAGCGGAAAAATTGGTTCCTTTCTTAGTAAATCATAATAATAACTATTGGATAAATCTATACCCTCCTGAAAAACATTATCGTTAAAGTGAACATTTAAAGGGATAACTTGAAGGCCATATTTATTGACAAAGGACGGTGGTAAATAAGCTGTACTGTCCGTAATAATTACTCTAGCCATTATTATTTTCCTCTGAACTGTAAGATATAGATAATGTTAAAAGCCTGGCAGTTTTATTAAAAGGAGGGCTTATCCCCACACCTATTAGGTCAAAACTATTTAATTTCATTTTTCTTCTCTCCCCCGTTAATCGTATGTCATATATATACTATATTTTATGATTGCACTTTAAATATTATAATTAAAGCTAAAATACTTGTCGAGAACGGGGGTGATGCAGTCAGGATACCTGTATATTTACCTGCTTAAACAGGTAATGCAACTGTCCGGTTAAAGCTATTATTTTTTCTCTAGAATTAATTCTGGCTGCTTGTTCAATAAGAGCAGCTTTTTCAGATATTTTCATAAAACCGTACATACCGGCGGTACCTTTAATATCATGACTGATATTTTGTATTGTTTTAAAATCACCTTTTTCTACTGCAGCATCTAGATTAGCGATCATTTCGGAAAGTAGGTCCATGAATTCAGGGATAAGTTCAGCAATAAAAGCAGTAGAATGCTGTTCTGCCTTTTTTCTGGTTACACACTTTTTATTAAGGTGTTTTTTTATTTCTTCTACCAGTTCCTCAGCTTTAAAGGGCTTGGCAATATAAGAAGCACATCCGGCAGCCAGACATTTTTCCTGGTCCCCGAGCATAGCATGTGCAGTCATTGCAATTACAGGTATATGATTTAAACTGCTATCTTCTTTGATAAAGCGGCTTGTCTCATATCCATCCATAACTGGCATTTGGATGTCCATTAAAATGACATCAAAGCTTTTTTCCTGTAAAATATTTAAGCATTCCAGACCATTTGATACTGAACTTACTTCAAACCCATAAGCACTTAACATCTGGGAAACTATTTTTTGATTAAGTTTATTGTCCTCAACTATGAGAATTTTTCTTGGATTAAACGCCAGTAAAAGATCATCCTGATATTGTTCAGATATATCACTATCCTGAGTATGAACCGTTTTACTATCAGATATAATTTCCACGGGAATTTTAAAATGGAAAACAGTACCGCTTCCCTGATTGCTGTTTACCCATATATGCCCGTTCATTAAATCAAGCAGTTTCTTACAAATATACAGACCTAATCCTGTTCCCTCAAAATTCCGAGAAGTTGAATTATCGACCTGGGTAAAGGGTTCAAATATTTCTTCCATCTGTTCATGGGATATTCCTATTCCAGTATCAGTAATCGATATGTGTAACCAGGATTGCTGGTTTAATTCAGATTGGATGGAAGCTTTGAATTTAACTTCACCTTTATTGGTGAATTTTACAGCGTTATAAAGAATATTAGAAATTATCTGGTATAGTTTTGTTTGATCTGCCATTACATGGACAGGCATGTTTGCTGGTATATCCAGCTTAAGGCTAAGTCCCTTTTTACTAAGCAGAGGATTAATTATTTTTGTTACCCGGGAGAAAACATTAAGCAAATTACAGGGTTCCAGGTTAAGATTGACCAATCCCAATTCAATTTTAGAAAGATTTAAGATTCCATTTATAATGTCAAGCAGTTGTTCTCCACAGTCCCTTATGATTTCTACATTTTCTACCTGCTCATGGTTGAGTTTACTTTGCTCAAGAAGGTCAACCGAGCCAAGTATGCCTATCATAGGAGTTCTTAATTCATGACTCATATTAGCCAGGAACTGGTTTTTGGCCGTATTGGCTGTTATTGCCTGTTCCCGTGCTTCCACCAGTTCACTGATATCACTTGATATTATTACAACTACTGATATGATATCGTTTTCGGACAATGGTTCAACACTGGTAAAAAATATTTTTTCCACACCATCAATTATTTCAGTTTGTTCAATCTTAAAACCTTGTCCCGAAAGAATTCTCTGCTCTATTTCATGAAATTTTTCTTCATTGCATGCCAGTACAGTTTTTATTAGATTATTGCCATAATTGCCTGATGCTGGAATTTGAAATCTATGCCTGGCTTTCTTATTGGCGTATAGAACATCCCCACTCATGTTCAGAACAACAATACTTGACATAATTTTACTCAACCTCCCCTGAAATAGAAAATAATGGCAAAAACATAAAATAGTAATTATAAGATACAACAAAACCCGTGCAAAGCTTGTCTATTTATGGCTTATAAAACGTAATATTTTTTTATTATAATGACGAATTGTAGGTGAAAATATCTAATTAAATGCAGGTATGAAAAATAATTACGAATATGTATTAATAAATATGTTATAAAATTCTTCTTACAACCAAATAAAGACTGAACCCGTCAGGAATAGGGATAAAAATTAACATAACAAATATTCGTTTTATGATAAAATTTTAATAACGTAGACTTTTTTGTTGAAGGATTTTAGAAAATATGATGGAAGTTTTAATACAATGAATGGGAGATCCAGTAAATGATTGAATTATCGGAGGTGTATCTGGTGAAAAATTCGAGGTTTTATATTATTTTTTTAATTTTCATGGTAATGGCTGCATCAGGGATATTCTTCTTTAGACCATCTTCGGCAACGGCTATTCAAGCAATAAAAATATTTATAGATGGAAAAGAGGTAGAATCAGATGTAGAACCAATAATAATTAATGACCGGACAATGGTTCCTATAAGGGCAATAAGTGAGGGCTTGGGAATGATAGTCAACTGGGATGATGTTAATCGTTGGGTAATAATAAGCAGTCCCGATATACCTGTAATTAGTCAACCAGGTAGCCTGGAAATAGACAGTGATATTACTATAATGGGTGAATCAATAGCCAGCAGTGAAGAAATGAGAGCGGTTTTAAAAAAGAACAATCCAGATGCGCCGGATCTAGTTGATTTGTATCTTGAAATTGGAAAAGAATACGGAATAAGGGGAGATATTGCTTTTTGTCAGGCAGCTAAAGAAACCGGATGGTGGAAATTCGATGGTCTGGTAGAAGAAAATCAATATAATTATTGTGGTCTGGGAGCAACTGGGAAACCGGCTTCGGGAGATGAAGATTTGCGGGGGGCAGATCCTTCAAGGGTATGTTATAAAAAGGGAGTGCATGGAGCTATTTTTGATTGCCCTCAAACAGGAGTAGAAGCACATATTCAACATCTTTATGCTTATGCATGTAAAAAGGAATTACCAGATGGGAAAACAATCGTAGATCCTCGTTTTAACCTTGTCAACAGGGGAGTAGCATCTACCTGGTCTGATCTTAATGGTAAGTGGGCTGTACCAGGCAATAATTATGGAGAGAGTATAATCAGTGACTATTATAAGAAAGTTCTTTTACAGGGAAGTAAAAATACACAATCTTCTCAACAGGAAAATAGAATAAAAGAATTGGAAATTGAAAACCAGTTATTAAAAATGCAAATTGAAAAGTTAAATAATGAAATAGAAGCGAAAACAATGATATGAGTCGGTTTGTTCCAGTCTATGGTTTTTCCAAACACTTTTAGACAAATGAGAATCCTGAATTATTAACTATTCACTAAAAATATCGGATCCTTCATCCACAGGAATAAATGCTTTTGATATTTTATCACAGGATTTTTAGAGAAGAGATTTTTAAAACAATTGTAGATAGCAAAAAAGCAGGGAAAACTATTCTTACCCTGCTCTTTTTACTTTGCTTAACTATTTAAAAACCTGTCTAAATAAATAACTCAACTTTCGGAGTTAGGTGAAAGGATTTCTTGTAAGCAAAATTTTCTAAATTTTATGATGATTCCCCTGCAAAAGCCTAAAACTTTTATAGTTTTTCTATATTATTTGACGCGGATGCTTTAGCTTCCGCGTCAAATGCTGAAGAATTAGTATCCTGATTTCCAGGAGACTGAAGTCTCCCCTACGAGAGA
>DAOUSQ010000017.1 GCA_030627145.1 Syntrophomonadaceae bacterium
GAGAGTTTTTTTCCTGTGCCTCTTCTAGTAATAAAGGCAAAGGCTAAAAAAACAGGGTGTTGATGTAGTTTTTGGCACCCATAATATTCACCAACTGCCTTTATTACTAGAAGAGGCACAGGAAAAAAACTCTCCAGTAATTAACGTGTGGGAAAAAGAAGGTGAAATAGTAGAAACACTTCCTTCAAGGCGAAAAAATGGATTAAGCGCTTTTGTAAATATCATGTACGGCTGTAACAATTTCTGCAGTTACTGTATTGTGCCTTACACAAGAGGCAGGGAAAGGAGCAGGCGACCTTCAGATATTATAACGGAAATTAAGGAAGTTGCTGTAAATGGGTACAAAGAAGTAACTTTACTGGGGCAAAATGTCAACTCATATGGCAAAGGACTTGATGAAAAAGTGGATTTTTCTGATTTACTCATGATGGTTTCCTCCATTGATGGTATAGAACGTATTCGTTTTACCACTTCTCATCCTAAAGATGTATCAGATAAGCTTATCGAGACAATTGCTGAAAATAAAAAGATATGTGAACATATCCATGTAGCTGTACAGGCAGGGAGTAATCGAATCCTGGAAAGAATGAATCGTAAATACACAAGAGAACATTACCTGGAACTTGCAGCTAAAATACGAGAGAATATTCCTGGTGTGGCTATTACTACAGATATTATTGTTGGGTTTCCCGGTGAAACTGAAGATGATTTTTTACAAACTATTGATATAGTAGAAAAAGTACGTTTCGATGCAGCTTTTACGTTTATGTATTCTGTTCGCAGCGGGACAAGAGCAGCCCAATTCCAGGATCAGATCCCGTTAGAAGTAAAAAAAGACAGGCTGCTGCGTTTGAATGCAATTCAATATAAAATTGCCGCAGAGAAAAACAAATCGCTGGAGGATACGGAACAGGAAGTTCTGGTGGAAGGCCCCAGCAAGACAGATAAATTAATGTCAAGGACCCGGACAAATCGTATTGTTATTTTTTCTGGGCCCAAAACCTTAATTGGAAAGCTAATTAATGTTAAAATAACAGAAGCAAAAACTTTTTCTCTGTTTGGCAAATTAGTTTAAACGGTACAACTATGAGTCTTTTTAGATAATAGTAATAATGAAATATTAATATTAAAGTTAGGTAACCGTTTATCAAGCCATCTGAGTTAAAAAAATTAGGAGGGAATTTTTTGAGTAGAGAGGAAATAATAATGTTGGCTCATCAACTGGGGGATGCTGTCAAGAGGTCTGATGAAATCCAGGCAGTTATGGATGTTCAAGGCAAACTTCAAGCAGATAAAGAGGCCTCTAATCTGGTAATGCGTTACCAGGATGTTAAAAACCAAATAGAAAATAAAATGAGAGATGGTCTTGCTATAACTGAAGTAGATAAAAACCATCTTAAAATTTTGGAACAGCAGTTGAATAATAATTCAATCGTTAGTGAATTAATCAGTGTCCAGAAGAAGTTTGAAAATCTGATGGAGGCTGTATACTTTGCCATGAACCAGGCCATATCGGGGGGCTGTTCTTCAGATTGCAGTTCCTGTGGAGGAAATTGTGGGATCTAATTAAGGTAAGAAATATTCGAAATAAAGAAAGACTTAGTTCTCTAAGTCTTTTTTTATTAAGTATGTAATTAATGGAATACCTTGATATAATAAGTTGAAAGCAGGGTAATATTACTTAATGGTGTTTCAGGAGGTAAATGGGAAGTGCCAAAATATACCCCGATGATTGAACAGTATTTAGAAATAAAAAAAGAACATCAAGATGCAATACTCTTTTTTCGTCTTGGTGATTTTTATGAAATGTTTTTTGAGGATGCAGAACTTGCAGCAAAGGAATTGGAAATAGTTCTTACTGCCAGAGATGGTGGATTGTCTAAGGTTCCCATGTGCGGAATTCCTTATCATTCTGTTAATAACTATGTAGCAAAACTAATCAGCCGCGGGTATAAAATAGCTATATGCGAACAGGTTGAAGATCCCCAAGTTGCTAAAGGTATAGTAAAACGGGAAGTAATAAAAATAATTACTCCGGGAACTATTATGGATGATGGTATATTAGAAGAGAATAGTAATAATTACCTGGCAGCCATTATCCAGGAAAGAGGTATTATAGGTTTTTCATATATAGACATATCAACCGGTGATTTTTGGGTTACAGAAATATCAGGAAATGACGCCAGTGAAAAACTAATAAGTGAAATGCAGCGCCTTTCTCCTGCGGAGTGTCTGGTCCCGCAGTGGAATGGTTTTAATCCGTTATGGTACGAAAAACTCAAGGTGAGCAGCAGTGCGTCCATAACTGTAATAAATAAAGAAAACCTGAATATTGAAAAGGCCAGAGATCTTTTGTTAGAACAGTTTCCAATATCATCACTGGAACCTCTTGGCTTGAAGGATTATTTTTGCGGGACACTTGCTGCCGCAGCAATAATTTCTTTCTTAAATGAGACCCAAAAAACCAGCTTAAAGCACATCCGAAAGCTTCGAACGTATAGCACCGATTATTTTCTTGATATGGATTATTCTACCCGGAGAAATCTGGAATTAACATCTACTATTCGAGAGAATAAAAGGGAAGGTTCTTTACTGGGTGTTCTTGATTGTTGTTGCACAGCTATGGGAAAGAGGGTTCTCAGGCACTGGATTGAACAACCATTGAGGGACCTTGAAGAGATTAATAAAAGGCTGGATGCTGTAGAAGAATTAAAAAACAATCTTATTATGAGGTCCGAATTAAAGAGCAGACTTTCCAGGGTTTATGATATGGAAAGATTGGCAGGGAAAATTGGTAGTGGTTTGGCCAAACCAAGAGACCTTTTAGCCCTGAAAGCATCTATTAAGGCGCTGGAGGGACTTACACAGGTATTACAAGATTCTACAAGTTATATTTTACAAACTATGGCCAGTATGGATTTACTCGGCGATATATATGATTTTATTGACAAATCTATTGATGATGAAGCTCAGGTAAACATACGAGAAGGCGGAATAATAAAGACAGGATATAACCCGGAAGTTGATGAACTTAGAAGATTATCCCAGCAGGGTTCAAACTGGCTAATTGAATTTGAACAAAAAGAAAAACAACGTACGGGAATAAAATATTTGAAGGTAGGCTATAATAAAGTTTTTGGGTATTACATAGAAGTGAGCAAGTCTAACCTGCATATGATACCGGAGAACTACCACCGGAAACAAACCCTGGTTAATACAGAGCGGTTTATTTGTGAAGAATTAAAAAATTATGAAGACAGGATACTTGGTGCCAGGGGAAAATTATATTCCCTTGAATATAATGAATTTAATAAAATCCGGGAACAACTGGGCAGGCACCTGGAAAGGATACAAAAAACTGCACATGAAATAGCCTGCATTGATGTATTCTTCGGGTTGTCGGAAGCAGCTTATATAAATGATTATATACGGCCACGGGTAGATGAAAGTGGTACAATTAAAATCAAAGCTGGAAGACATCCTGTGGTAGAAAAGTCGTTGAGAAACTCCCGCTTTGTTCCCAATGATATTAATATAAATATAAACACAGAACGTTTTGCCATTATTACCGGGCCCAATATGGGTGGAAAAAGTACTTTTATGCGTCAGATTGCGTTGCTGGTTATAATGGCCCAGATGGGGAGCTTTATTCCTGCTGATAAGGCCCAAATAGGAATAGTTGATAAGATATTTACCCGCGTTGGGGCAGCAGATGATTTGGCAAGAGGGCAGAGTACCTTTATGGTTGAAATGGTAGAAGTTGCAAATATTTTGAATAATTCCACTGATTCAAGTCTTATTATACTTGATGAAATCGGCAGGGGAACAAGTACATACGATGGACTGAGCATTGCGCAATCAGTTAGCGAGTACATTCATAAAAACATAAAGGCTAAAACGTTATTTGCAACTCATTATCATGAATTAACCTCTTTGAGCCAGCAGATAGAAGGTGTTATTAACCTCTCTGTTTCAGTTAAAGAATCCGGTGACACAATAGTCTTTCTGAAAAAGGTTTTGCCGGGAAAAGCTGATAAAAGTTATGGCTTACATGTAGCCAGACTAGCTGGTTTACCTGAAAGGGTAATTAGTAGGGCTCAAGAAATTCTTACCGGGCTTGAAGAAAAAAAGATAGAAAACCAAAAAGAAAGTATCACTCAGCCGGGGCTTTTTGTTGATAACAATCCGGTTTTTGAAGAGTTATTTGAAGAGTTAAATAATTTAAACCCTGATGAATTATCGCCCAGGGATGCTTTGATGTATTTGTACCGCTTGAAAGAACTGGTTAAGAATAGACCCTCATGATACTGACGGTGTCACCATAAGTATCATGAAATCTATGTACAAACGCGGCAAAACCAGGCCAGTTGATAGTAGATAAAGATTATGTAAAGGTCTGGATTAGAATAACTGTTAGGTGAAAGTTAGTTTACTAAAATAAGGAGGTGGAGCTCGTGTTGATCGGAATTGATGTCGGGGGAACTTTTACTGATGGAGTCCTTTTTGAGAATAATTTTGTAGTTTCAGTAGTAAAAAGGCCCACTGACGAAAGCAATCTAAAAAACAGCTTACTTGAGGTATTAGACGAGCTGTTAAAAGAAGGAAAAGGAAGTAGAATAGAGCGTATTGTCTTAAGTACTACCCTGGTTACTAATATCCTGGCAACCAGACGTGGGGAAAGAACTGCTCTAATACTTTTACCCGGTCATGGACTGCCACATCAGGCTTATGACCTTTGCCAGGATATATATTTTTTAAAGGGAAGCATTGATTTCAGGGGTAGAGTAATTGAAGCACCGGATAAAAAGGAAATTATACAAACTTTAGAGGAAATAAGAGCCTCAGGTATAGAACGGGTAGCTGTGGTTGGCAAGTTTTCCAACAGGAATAATTCACATGAAAAAATGATAGAGAGTATTATCAGGGATAAATTTCCTGAATTATTAGTTTCTCTGGGGTCTGAAATTGCAGGGAAACTAAATTTCCCCCGGCGTGCAGTAACCACGTATTATACAGCAATGACATTAGACGAGTGGAATAAGTTTGCAGATGAGATAGAACAGGCCCTAAAAGAAAGAGATTTAAAGACTGAAGTTCATATTTTAAAAGCAGATGGCGGTACAGTGCCTCTGGAAATATCAAGAAACAAACCCTGTGAAACAGTTTTTTCCGGGCCTGCTGCCAGTACTATGGGGGCAGTTGCATTAACCCGCGATAACTCAAACTCGGTTGTTCTGGATATCGGGGGAACTACCACTGATATATCCCTTATAATTGATGGGCAACCTCTTTATGCATCAAAAGGAGCCCGTATTAACGATAAATACACCCATGTTAATGCCTTTGCCGTTAAATCAATTCCACTTGGGGGAGATAGTGTTATAGGGTTCAATGGCGAAATCACAGTAGGACCACATAGAGAGAATGTAGCGGCATGTTTTGGGGGAAATTCACCGACTGTAACTGATGCTTTTAATTGTTTATATAACCTGGGAATCGGTGAACAGGAGCTATCCACTGAAAAACTGCAGGATTTCGCTGGAAAATATAATTTGGATTTTAATGATTTATGCTCTACTATTGTTAACGTGGTTGTTGAACAACTTATTCAAACGATTAATGAAATGTTTTTAGAATGGGAGAATGAACCTGCGTATAAGGTTTGGGAAATTATAAACCAGAGGAAGTTTAAACTTGACCGTATAATTGGTATAGGTGCTGCAGCAGAGGCCATAATCCCTGTGCTGGGTAAGAGAATAAACGTAGATTACTATTTACACAATTATTCGCCAGTAGCCAATGCACTTGGTGCATGTGTGGTACGGCCAACACTCGCAGTTGACCTGCATGTAGACACCCAGAATAAAATGTATACCGTGTCCCCGGGTAGTTATGCAGGGACAATTGAAAAACCGGGCAATTTTCAACTTAATGATGCCAAAAACCTGGCCATGGAATATTTAATAAAATTAGGTAAGGAAAGGGGAATGGAAGAGTACACTGGTGAGTTCGACTATTATTTGGAAGAACAATTTAACCTTATCAGGGGCTGGAACAGGGTAGGAAAATTATTTGATATTGGTATTCAGGTTTCACCTGGATTTATAAAAGAATACAAGGGGGTGCAGATATGAAGCCAACAGGAATCCTATTTTTTCCTGCTTTTGACTGGGCCATTTCGCCCACTCATCCTGAACGAGAAGAAAGACTATTATATACACGAGACCAGATATTTGAAGAAGGTATAATGGACCTGCCCCAGATAAAAGAATATAAACCCGGCCTGGCTGCTCATAAAGATATAGCCAGAGTTCATTTTTGTGTACCTGACATTGATTCCCAGATTACTGAAGCTCATCTGGTATCAGCAGGTTCGGCTCTGGTCATTGCTGATGCCGTGATGCAGGGAGAAGTCAAAAACGGTTTTGCAATCATCAGGCCGCCGGGACATCATGCAATGACTGTTAGTCATGGTAACAGGGGTTTTTGTAATATTAATAATGAAGCTATTATGGTTGAGTATTTGCGCCAGAAGTACGGAATAAAAAAGGTGGCAATTGTTGATACAGATGTTCATCACGGGGATGGTAGCCAAGAAATATTCTATAATGATCCCGATGTATTATTTATTTCTTTTCACCAGGATGGCAGGACATTATATCCGGGAACAGGTTTTATGGACGAACTGGGAGGACCTCTTGCTTACGGAAGTACTATCAATATTCCCCTGGCTCCGCGAACTACAGATACCGGTATTAACTATGCTATAGACCACTTAATTTTGCCCATTTTAGAAGAATTTAAAACAGATATTGTAATAAATTCTGCCGGGCAGGACAATCATTACAGTGATCCTCTGGCAAACATGGCTTTTTCAGCACAGGGGTATGCAACCTTGAATTCAAAATTGGCACCAGATATAGCAGTATTGGAAGGTGGTTACTCGGTTGAAACAGCTCTACCTTATATAAATATGGGTTTGATAATGGCTATGGCCGGGATTGATTTTTCTAATTTACGTGAACCTGATTATTCACCATCGAAATTAAAAGAATCACCTTCTAATCTCGAAAAAATCAAAGAGATGGTAGAAAAGCAGTTAGCGGTATTTAGAAGTCGTGAAGAAACAATAACCCTGAACAGAAAAAAAGGTAAAGATTTTCATACCAGTTACAAGAGCATTTTTTATGATACAGATTATATACATGAAGAACAATATGTTAATTTGCGAATGTGTTCTAAATGCAGTGGGTTTAGAACTATAAATTCAACGGCTCAACACCAAAATGGGCAGAATTACCAGGTATTTTGCATTACCATACCCGCCAATGCCTGTAAAACATGCCAGGACCAGGCACGAACTGCTTACCAGGATGCTTTAAGAATACATGATCAAAATTATGACTTAATCTATCTGCAGGACAGGGTTAACGATGAATATAGAAAGACAGATTTAATGACAGATACGGAACAGGTTTTGTAATATGGCAATTAAGTTACTGGATGATAATCTTATAAATAAAATTGCCGCAGGGGAAGTAATAGAAAAACCAGCATCAATTGTGAAAGAACTGGTAGAGAACTGTATTGATGCCGGTTCTACAAGGATAAGTGTGCGTGTTTTTAATGCCGGGATAGACAGGATTGAGGTTGAAGATGATGGTGAAGGAATATCTTATGCCGAACTTCCTTTAGCATTCTTGCGCCATGCTACGAGCAAAATCAGTACCGAAAAAGATCTTTTCGATATTTCAACCCTGGGATTCAGGGGAGAAGCACTTCCCAGTATTGCTTCAGTTTCCAGGATAGAGATATATACCAAAAGAGAAGATGATGAAGGTGTCTACGCGATTATTGAAGGCGGGCAAATACTTGATATACAGGCATACCCCTGTGCCAGGGGGACAAAAATTATTGTAAAAGATCTTTTTTACAACACACCAGTACGCAAAAAATTCTTAAAATCTCCAGTAAGTGAAGGCAGGCATGTTTATGATATTATGTGCAAATACAGCTTATCGAGACCGGATATTTCTTTTACATTCAGTAACGATAGGAAGACGTTTTTCAAAACACCCGGTAATGGTAAACTGGGCGATGTCTTAGTGGCTATCTACGGGCACGATTTTACCCGGGGCTTAGTAGATATTAGTTTTCAGGGTGAGAAATATTCACTTTCCGGATTTATTTCTACGCCGGAAGTGCGCAGGTTAAACCGGAAAAACCAGCTTTTTTTTATAAATAACAGGCCTATTCGCAGTCCCTTACTTTATAAGGCAGTTGACAATGCCTATAAAGGAATTTTATTAAACAGGGAACATCCAATTGTTTTTTTGGCTTTTTCTGTACCGAAAGACAGTATAGATGTAAATATTCATCCCCAGAAAAATGAACTGCGATTTATGGATGAAAAAGTTATATTCAAAATTGTGTATGATGTATTAAAAGAGAAACTGGATGGCCTTGATTATCGCATGAGTGATACTTCTTCATCGTTAAATCTTGATATAAGTTATCCTGCTTCAAGTTCAGCCGAAGAAAAACATGCGACTGTATACGAACAATCTCTGGCAGATTTAGAGCCTGATTTCAGGATAAATAAGAGCATAAATAAGCATTTTTCCATAAGCGAACCCGGGCTAATCGAAGTAACTGAAAAAAAATATAATATTATAGGGCAGTGTTTGGATTCATATATCCTTTTCGAAAAGGATGATTCTTTATGGATAGTAGATCAACACGCAGCTCACGAGAGAATTATGTTTTCCCGCTTACAAAACATTTATCTATCTGAGAATGAGACTTCGCAAGTTCTGGCTCTTCCGCTCGTTATTGAGCTTTCGGCTGAACGAATTGATTTGCTGGAAAAACACCGGGAATTTTTTATAGAACTTGGCTTTGAACTGGAACAGATAGGACATAATTCTGTTGCAGTAAGGGCTGCTCCTGCATTAGTTTCAGGAAATGAAATAGATATATTAAATGATTTACTGGATATTTTACAGGATAATAGTAAACCTGATCTGAAAAACGAAGCAATGATAATGATGTCCTGTAAAAAAGCAATAAAGGCCGGAACAGTACTAAGTTTAAAGGAAATGGAAACTATTATTGAAGAACTTTTCAATGTTGAAGGATACAAAAATTGTCCCCATGGCAGACCCACAATTATCAAAGTATCTCACAAAGATATGGACAAAATGTTCAAAAGATGAGCAGGTTATTAAGGAAGTAGGAACAATATTACACCAGTTTATTGTTTGATTAATATTCAAGAAAGCTGGGGAATAATAAGCTGTAGGGAGTATTGACATGCATATTATTGCCACCACATCACTATCAACATCTACAGTCAATGAAGATTTTAAGGAATTTTTACAGGAAAGCATGATTGAATTTGTACCACGCAGAGGTAAAAGTCTTCAAGTTCTGACAAGGGACAATAATGCTGAAGGTGTAATAGTATGGAAGACTGAAGGGCCGGTATTATATACAGGGAATGAAAAGTTCTTTTTTCATCCCAGCATGGCTAAAAATAGGATAACATCCTTTAGGAAGTTTGGTAACATAGATCCTCTTATAAGGGCCTGTGATTTGCAGAAGGATTATTCTTTTCTCGACTGTACCCTTGGCCTGGGGGCAGACGCTATAGTCGCATCTTATTTTTTGCCGGGGGGAAGTATAGTTGGTGTAGAGGTATCTACTCCTATAGCTTATGTAATAAAATGGGGAATGAAATTATATAATTCAAAAATGCCCTGGCTTAACAAAGCAATACAAATGATAAAAGTAGAGAACTGTGATCACCGTACTTATCTGCAGCAGATGGAGGATAATTCGTTTGATATTGTATACTTTGATCCAATGTTTCGAAAGCCATTAATGAAAAGTCAGGCTATTTCTCCTTTAAGATTAGTGGCAAATCACAATCCCCTGGAAAAAGATATAATCGAAGAAGCATGCCGGGTGGCAAAAAAACGGGTAGTAATGAAAGAAATGGTATCAAGTTTAGAATTTGAAAGGCTGGGTTTTACAAAACTGGTTAGTAGCCCAAACAATAAGATAGGTATGGGAGTAATAGAGGTTTAGTAAACTTGTGTTGGTTTTATAAACAAGTGATGGAGTGTGTTTTGTTGTTTGATTTAGCAGCTATTATAGGTCCTACGGCAGTGGGGAAGACAACAATATCAATAGAGGTTGCCCGGGAATTGAATGGGGAAATTATTTCCTGTGACTCTATGCAGATATATAAAAGTATGGATATAGGCACTGCCAAAGCCACCAGTGAAGAACAAAACCTTATAACTCATCATTTGCTCAGTGTTGTAGAACCAAACCAGGAGTTTAGCGTAGCTCAATATCAAAAAATATGCAAAAATTTGATTGCCAGTATAAACGCCAGAGATAAACTGCCTATACTGGTTGGTGGAACAGGTTTATACTATCAAGCAGTTGTTGATGATTATCAGTTTTTTCCTATGAAGTCCGGACAAAAGGTGCGTGAAAAATGGAATAAAATAGTTGATCAAAGGGGTCTGGATTATGTTTATGAACATCTCAAATCTATTGATAAAGATTATGCTTCTAAGATCAACTGTAATGACCAGAAAAGGATTGTACGTGCCCTGGAAGTTTTTGAATTAACCGGGAATCCCTTTTCCATTTACCAGAAGAGAAAGAAAAATACATATAATTTGGCTGCTGTGGGACTATATTTAGAGAGACAGGAACTTTATGACAGGATTAATCAACGGGTTGATGATATGTTAAAGAACGGTTTGATCGATGAAGTCCAAACTCTAAGGCAGCAGGGATATGACTTATCTTTAAATTCCATGCAGGCCCTGGGATATAAACAGGTATTTTATTACCTCGAGGGGTTTATAACTAAAGAAGAGATGATAGAAGATATAAAAAAAGAAACTCGTCGCTATGCAAAACGACAGTTTACCTGGTTTAATAAGGATAAGCGTATTTACTGGATAAACATTCAGGATTACCCTGAAAATGACTTACTGGTTAGGAAAATTTCAGCATACATAGAAGGACAATTGAATAGAGTGTAGAATACTTAAAAAATAGAGATTATTTGAATGGGGGATTAATTTTTGATGAGTAAAAACCAACTTAATCTGCAGGATGCCTTTTTGAACCAGGTCAGGAAGGAAAAGATGCCCGTTACTATATTTCTGGTAAATGGGTTTCAAATAAAAGGTGTGGTCAAGGGATTTGATAATTTTACTGTTATAGTTGAACTTGATCAGAAACAACAACTGGTTTATAAACATGCAATATCAACTGTAGCACCATTAAGATCTATAGGGATGCTTAACCTGGAAATGAAAAATGAGAATGATTAACCCGGTTTAACCGGGTTAATTCTTTTAATATGTAGAGTATCACCACTCTTATCTATTTATCATATAATAATTTATAATTTGTGAGAGTGGTGATAAAAATGGAAATATCTATGAAATTTATGGATACACCCAATCAAAACCAGGCTTCGTCATATATTGTTCCGGATAGTTTACCCAAGACAGATTGTTTTTACGAGTTGGAAAAATTGATTGGATTGAATACGGTTAAAAAAACCCTGGCAGAAGTTACCGCCTTTTCTCTTATTCAAAAAAAAAGAAATCAAATAAATTTAAAAACTGATCCTACAGCACTGCACATGGTTTTTAAAGGAAATCCGGGTACTGGCAAAACCACCATTGCAAGGATACTGGGAAAAATATTTAAGGAAATTGGGGTGTTAAGTAAAGGACAGCTGGTGGAAGTTGAACGAGCTGATCTGGTTGGAGAGTATATTGGTCATACAGCTCAAAAAACAAAAGAGATGATAAAAAAATCTATTGGTGGTATTATGTTTGTTGACGAAGCTTATTCCCTGGCTCAGGGAGGAGAAAAAGATTTTGGAAAAGAAGCTATTGCCACTATTGTTAAGGCGATGGAAGATTATCGAGATAATTTAGTAGTTATTCTGGCCGGTTATTCAAATGAAATAGATCGC
>DAOUSQ010000012.1 GCA_030627145.1 Syntrophomonadaceae bacterium
GATAACATTAGGAGTAATTTCAATTACCTGCAGCACAAGGTTAAGATTTCTCTCCAGGCAGGTAGCATCGGTTACTACTACTGTAGCATCTGGATAGCCAAAACAGATAAAATCGCGAGCCACTCTTTCATCCATAGAATTGGCAAACAAAGAATAAGTACCTGGCAAGTCCACCAGAATATATTTTTTATTATCAAAATTATATCTCCCCTGGGCCTGTAAAACAGTCTTACCAGGCCAGTTGCCCGTATGCTGCTTCATTCCTGTTAAATTATTGAAAATTGTGCTCTTTCCTGTATTGGGGTTACCTGCAAGAGCAATTACTGCTTCTTCAGGTGAGTTCATAGTTATATTAAACTTTTCTCTTAAAGCGATTACATTATAATCACTCATATGATTTACCTCCAAAAACCTATAACTTTTATAAATCAATCTATTATAATGACGTCAACGTGACTCTTTACACAAATATTAAAAACTCTCAATCTGGTTCAATCATTATGTTATCTGATTCATCTTTTCTCAGCGCTATAAGCGTATCCCTTATTAAATAGGCAATTGGATTTCCTGCCGGGCTTTGCCTGATACTCTGAACACTGCTGCCCGGAATGAAACCCAGATCAAAAAGACGACGCCTTGTCGAACCTTTTGCTGTAACACTAATAATAGTCCCAGTTTTTCTAACCGGTAATTTAGTTAATTTAATAAATACCACTCCCTCCCAATATAATTTTACGAGACTAATAAAGTTAGATTAGGCTAAGAAATATCTTCTAATAATTTATAATAAGCAGACAGGGTAGCAGTTGTTACTCCTCAGGGATGATTTAAAATTCTGGTAAAAAATCACTTACCTTTAATACCTTTTTTTCAGTCGTTGATAAAATTATTTTTAGCTTAAAATGGGAAAAGCATATAATATAAACAAAGGGGCTTCTAATTTATTTCTCTACACACGGTTTGTTACAGGACTTTTAACAGACCTGGTTAAAAATAATTAATATATTACTCAACTTACGTAGTTGATAGTACCCAATTTGTAGTAATAGTAAAGTATGAAAGTTTATTGAGAGTAATATATAAGGAGTTTTTGTAGGTAAGAGTTTTCTGAATTCACTGGATATTCGCCTCACACCTTACTCCTAACTCTTCACCTATAACTTAAATAATTCTTTTTATGGAACAGTAATATTGTTTTGTCAAGTTCGAAAATTATATATATCATTAAGACAGGAGGTTAGATATCATGAAAAGTTTTGGTCCGATTCCATCGCGAAGATTGGAACGCAGCCTGGGGATAAATAACATCCCTCCTAAGATTTGCAGTTATTCATGTGTTTACTGCCAGCAGGGATATTCCACTAAAATGCAATTAGAAAGACAGTCCTTCTATAGTCCTGATGAAATATTCCAGGAAGTTAAAGAAAGAATTGAAAGACTTAACGCTGCAGGCGAAATGATAGATTATCTCTCATTTGTACCCGATGGAGAACCTACGCTGGATATTAACCTGGGACAGGAAATTTCTTTACTAAGAGCTCTGAATATAAAAATAGCAGTCATAACCAATGCTTCTCTTATATGGAAACAGGATATTAGTGATGAATTAAAAAAAGCTGACTGGGTCTCTGTTAAAATAGATGCAGTAGATGAAAATATATGGCGCAAAATTGATCATCCTGTAAAAGAATTATCTTTAGGTACTATCCTTGAAGGAATATTTGAGTTTTCACAGGAATTTGAAGGTGAACTGGTTACAGAAACTATGCTGGTAAAAGGTATTAATGATAAAGCAAGCTGCTTAGAAAATACGGCCAGTTTTATAGCCAGAGTGAAACCGGCAAAAGCTTACCTGTCCATCCCAACCAGACCACCGGCAGATAAAAAAGTACAAATACCTGACGAAAATACGATAAACACCGCTTATCAAATTTTCACCAGACATATTAATAAAGTTGAATATCTCATAGGTTATGAGGGTAATGATTTTGCCTTTTCCGGAAATACAGAAGAAGACATTTTGAGTATTACATCGGTTCATCCCATGCGAGAAGATGCTGTTAAAGAATTTTTGGCAAAAGCGGGCGCTGATTGGGATATAATAACCAGACTGATAGAAGAAAAAAAACTGGTCGAATTAAATTTTGATGGTAATATGTTTTATATGAGAAAACTCTATGAAACATATAAAAGGTAATAAATCAGCAAATATCTATGCAAAAGATATTGATATTACTATACTGGAGGTACATGAATGGAAGGTATTCTACCTGCTTGTTGCCAAAGATATACCCTTAGTCGTTTGCTGACTGGTATATTTATTTTCCTTACCCGCTCTAATACTAGTACATCCTACGGAATTAGAAACACAAAATGCTAAACATATTATAAGTAAAATAAAAAATGTCTCCTGTCTTCAACTTGGCACAGGGGGTATTCCTAAGACTATTGGATCAATGGTAACTGCATCAGATTTAAAAGCCCTGGAATTTCATAGTCTGAAATGTATGCAGATGTATTTATGGAACTGACAATGACAGAAAAATTTACTGTAACCAGAAATAATATTGATAGATTTAAACAGGTTTTTATTTTTGCTTTTGGTAGTCAAAATTACATGAATTATTTACTATATTTATAGGATATTCTTTATATTATGCCGAATTTATTATTGTTCATAATAATAGTGAAAGGGTGATTGACTCTGAAATCCGGTGGGAGGTTAATAATGTTGAGTGGACCATCATGTGTGGGTAAAGGTCCTCTATGCCAGGCATTAAAACTATTCTATCCAGAATTGGAAGAGAACTTTCAGAAACTGGTTTTGTATAATAGCCGTGCTCCTCGCCCAGGGGAAGTTGAAGGTATAGATTACCACTTCCGGTCTCGGAAGGAAATAGAGACATTAGGAAAAAAAGAAGACTTTATTGCACTGGATGTTCGAGGTGATTTACAGGGCTTTGATTTAAAAGAACTCTGGACGGTTCTAGACAACGGAAAAGATGCTTTTTTTGAAGGAAATCCCTTTGTACCACAGGCTATATGGAGTCTACCATATATGGCTGAGGTGCCAATGCTTAAGATATTTCTCTCCCCGTTATCAAAAAATGAAATCATCTGGTTAAAAGAACGTTCCCATGATCTTTCCAGCCTGTTAATTGATATAATGCGCCGTAAACTACTGCGGCGAACCAAACAGCAAAAAGGTTTATTATCTCTTTTAGACCTGGAAAACATCGAAAAACGAGCCCAAAGTGCCCCCCTGGAATTGCAGCTTGCCTGGCAATTTGACTGGGTAATCCCCAATCACGATGGAGAAGATAGTGAAAACTGGAATGCTTTTTATTACCCGATTGGTGACGCCAATAAGACCTTGCTGAGTTTTGTAGCTATATTAACAGGCAAAGACTCTCATAAAGCTGAACAGTGGAAACATGGCCTGTGGCCTGAATAATTAACAGATATAATACTGCAAAACTTAAATCTGGTTTTTCAACTATTTTGAAAACCACATTAAAGGTAGCTCCAGTAGAATTGGTTTCAACCTTTATTGAAACATTGTGCCTGGCAGCAATACTATAGCATACTGGCAGACCTAATCCTGTCCATGAGCTTTCGTTGTTAGAAAAGGCTTTCCAATATTTTCTAGTACATCAGGATCAACCCCCTGTCCTTCATCTTGTATTAATAAGATTACTTTGTCGCCATCTTTGTATGTTCTTATAATCAAATTCCCGCCTTCAGATATTGCTTCCAGGCCGCTTACGAACGAGGTTAAGAAAGAGTTGACAGTACGAAAATGTACGGTGCCAGGAAAGCTGCAATTGTCAGAGCAATAGTCCATAAAGCCGCTCTCATTGAAGTGTACCCCGATACAAGCAGATACACTACAGCAATAATTTGTAAATGCTACAATTTATGGTAGCCTACCAACTTGAAAAAATGGAGGTGAAAATAAAGACGAGCGATCCGTGATACCATAAGTGTCATGGGAGTTTTTATCATTAAAATATGATTTTACAGTTTCATCTTCCCATAATAAAATCAATGGCCTTTCCACAATTACTGCACCGTTTATCTTTTATACCACATATTTCTACCCTGAAATAATTCCTTCTTATTAAGACATTCCCGCAGTCGGGGCAACAGGTATTATTGTCTTCTCCTGCCAGATTGCCAATGTAAACAAAATTTAAATATTTATGGGCTATCTCCCGGGCCTTATAAAGAACTTCTGCCGGCGTAGGAAGAATATCGTTCATTTTATAACTTGGATGATACCTGTTTAAATGTAAAGGTATATTTTTATCAATTTCCGCAAGCCATTTACACAGTTCTTTTATCTCATTACTACTGTCATTCTTACCCGGTATAAGTAGAGTGGTAACTTCAACATGAGCCTTTCCTACCAGGTTTTCCACAGTTCTCAACACTGGCTGTAAACTCCCACGACAAATTTGGCGATAGAAATCTTCATTAAAAGCCTTAACATCTATATTAGCAGCATCAATAAAAGGCAGAAGTTTCTGCAATGGGGCTTTTTCCAGGTACCCATTGCTGACCAGAACAGTTTTTAGCCCTTTTTCCTTTAACATGGGAGCAACATCTGCTATATATTCATACCATACGGACGGTTCATTATAAGTAAATGCCACTCCAATTGAGCCATCTTTTCTGGCTTCTTCTGCTATCTTTACCAGGGATTCAGGCTTTGTATAATGAGAAGCAGGAGTCCCGTGTGCAATAGAATAATTCTGGCAAAACAGGCATTCAAAATTACAACCAAAAGTACCCACCGAAAGAATAGACTCTCCCGGGTGGTAATGAAAGAGTGGTTTTTTTTCTACTGGATCAAGGGCAATTGACGATATTTCACCGTAATTAGTAGTAACTAACACGCCATCGTTATTTTTCCTGACCCGGCACAGTCCAGTTTGTCCTTCTTTTAACCTGCAGTGATGTGGGCAAAGTTGACAGCGAACGTAACTAACCTCAATTTTCTCATAATACGCAGCTTCAATTTCAGACATATTTTAAAACCTCACCTTTAGTATTTACCAAATTAATCACCTGAATTTTTAATGGCAAAAACCAAACATACTTTTCAACTATTTACATTCGATTATTAAATTATAATTCCTTCCTGCATCTCATCTCAACCCGCCGTTCCCAAAAATAAACCAGCAAAGAAAAATTTAACATTTGAATTGCAACTTCTAAAAAGCCGATAATGTCATAACATAACGGTATTTTGTATAAATAAGACCCTCAATTGATCCTGGTCCTGCTGCAGCTGCTCTTATTAGGTATTACCTTTGATATACATAATTATCCCCGTATTCAGGATGCTCTAGTATTTTCCTTCCAGCTATTTCTCTAATTTATTCTGGGATATTAATTATACTGCAGAAAATAAAAAAGCGGCTTCTAATTAACTTGATTAAATTCCGTTTTTTTAAAAGAGTTTTTTTAGTATTATCGCCATATTTTGACATTTGACACGATAAAAAGAAAACTCACTTGGTATGAGTAAATATCGAGTTGAAGTTCTTTGTTATTCAAATGCCCGACCAACCTTCTAGGAAGCGAAAATCCGAAAGACTTAATGTCTGCCTCCGGAGCTTAAGTTTTCCCTCTTGGTGAATTCGTCTTTAGCTTTTGACCATATGTCTTCTGTCACTTCAATTCGCGGGATTTTATTAGATGTTTTTGATACCGTTCCTTTAAAGGCTCACAATGCTGTATCTACATCTTCAATTAATTTTCCATCCTTAAAACTCACTTTTCTTGCAAAGCTGTCATTGGCTATATTCCCGTTCATATCGTAATACTTTCCATTCTTTTGGTAATAATGTACATCTCCTCCCCAAAACCAATCTTTTTCACCTTCAAGAGCATATTGAGCATAGAAAACAATCACTCTATCTTCTTTTTTTAAAGGAATTTTTGATTGAGGTATTTGATTGGAGAGTCTAAAAGTCACTATTTCACCAGGTTTAAAAGGGAAGTTTGGATTATCTACTGGGTCTGCACCAGCTTGATAATTCTTTTCAACTTCTATAGTCACTGATTGTACTTGTTTTGAGTTGATTTCTAAATTAGTTATAGTTCCACGACTATATCGCGCTCTTGAGATTACTTCCCAATTTGAACTATTTGGTTGTCCTTCTTGTTTTAATTGAGCATCATTTTCTCTATCTACACAACCAAACAGAGAAAAACTTAACAATAAAATAAGAGCAAACAAAAATAGCTTTTTCACGTTATTGTTACCTCCGGTAAAATTTTTCCTTAACTTACTAGACGGAAAAAGCCTCTCCTTGGTTCCATCTTACTAACTTCAACAACCGGTAGTAATGACTTTTCGCTTCACAAGTTTCTCCTCTGTCTCCTATAAAACAGTAAAAACGGACACAACATTCTGCTTTCAAGTTGTTACAATTTAGAGTGACTACATATCCGGGTAAGGACTCCGCTAATTATGGTAAAACCAATGCTAACAATCGCAACGGAAGCAACAAAGTTTCCCCATAAAATTCGCGTAGGGTTCTCCCAGGGGCTCAGAATTATAAGCTTGTGCGGAAACCATTCCTCTGGGGGTTGCAACCAACTATCTTGCTGAATAAAAGATAGTGGAGCACCAAAACGGAGATTATTAAGTTGGCTAGGTTCAGTTACTGTCACAGAAATAATTAATGGTGTTATCCCCACTATTATCAGACTGATAATTATAGTAATAGTAATAGTTCTCAAGCTCAAAATACTCACCTCTTAATGTTAATGACTGAGTAAACATCATAACTCAGATATTTTTCTATTCGCTATCTGTAAACCCTATACCTACCTCAAGTGACAAGTTCAATGACTATAATGAAAGGTAACGAATCTAAATTAAAGCGATTCCTAAATAATGAAGAGTAAATAAGAATAGTTAAAAAGAGAGGCAAAGTAGATAAAGATAAGTAGTGTAAGAATTACAAAAAACTTCGCAAACTCTTAATAAGCCTCAACGAGTGAACTTTGTTGAGAAAACATACTCCTGTTGAAAGGAAAAGAAAAATGCTTCTCTCTCTTTAATATTAACACAACTTTCGCACTTGATAGAAAAATATTATTTTATTCCATAAAAAGTATTTTTTAAGTGATAGGTGAAGGGTAAAACGTGCGGGGGGAGACGTTAGATGTGAGACGTAAAAATCCCTGTCCCCTGTAGGGGCAGACCCGCGTGTCTGCCCGGGGTTAAAGTGGAGCGTTAGATGTTAGGCGTAAGGTGAATAATCATTGAATTCAGAAAAATCTTGCTTATAAGAAATCCTCACTATTTATTATTCTTGGCAAAAAGCATCCATATTTTAATATTACTTCAAATTATATATTGTCAACTGTGAAAGTTGACTTAATAATTGATTTATATTTTTGTTAAAGTTATAATATCTGCAATATCTTTATAAAAAATAATTACAGAACAGGCTATCTCAAATTGAGATGAAGCCGGGCCTTTGTGCAGCAGGAACAAATAACCTGTGGGACTGGATATATCAAGTTTCACGGGTTCTATTTTTTAAATCCGGGAACTATATTATTAATGGAGAGGAGAAAATGAAAAATAAAAAAACACTTGCCGCCTTATTATCGATCATATCAAATTCACTATTGATCACTATTAAGGTAATTGCTGGTATAATTAGCGGTTCGGTTAGCATTATATCTGAAGCCATTCATTCTGGAATGGACCTGCTGGCTTCATTTATTGCTTTTTTTTCAGTATGTTATTCAGGCAAACCAGCTGATAAAGAACACCCGTATGGACATGGAAAAATAGAAAATATTTCTGGCACAATAGAAGGTATCCTTATTTTTATTGCCGCCGGTTTAATTATTGTTGAAGCAATCAAAAAAATAATACACCCAGCGCCTCTTCAGCATGCAAATATAGCTATACTGGTTATGCTTATTTCAGCAGGGATTAATCTTATTATATCTTCTGTATTGTATAAAGTAGCAAAACAGGAAGACTCAATTGCTCTAGAAGCTGATGCGCTTCATTTAAAGACAGACGTTTATACATCAGCCGGTGTCGGTCTGGGTATAATACTAATTAAACTGACTGGCCTTTTTATATTAGATCCTATTGTGGCAATTCTGGTTGCACTTTTAATTATAAAGGAATCCTATAAATTATGTTCTGAAGCACTTAAACCGTTATTAGATTCAAAAATACCAGATGAGGAAGAAGACATGATTTTAGAAATAATAAAAAAACAAATAGATGAAAACGAAAAAGTGATTAATTATCATGCCCTGAAAACTCGGAAATCAGGCAGTCTTCGTTTTATTGATTTACACCTTATTGTAGATGGAAAAATGTCTGTAGAACACTCACATACTATTTGCGATATTATTGAAGAAGAAATACGCCAGGAGCTACCCCGGGCTATAATAAACATTCATGTTGAGCCTCATACAGTGGTAACAGAGTTGTTAAACTAAAATACTAGATATGCAAATAACGTAGACAACGGCAGAGATATAAGTTTCCTTAATTAGGCCTATGGAAATAGGTGTTTTGGATAACTTGTCTTTATCCCCCTTTCTCCACTAAAACGACTGCCCTTAATACTTTACCACAGGGCTTCTACTCCTCACCAAGAACATAACCCGCAATGTTGCGGCAGTGGTCACTTATCCTTTCCAGATTGGCAAGAAGGTCTAAAAAGACTGCACCATTATTACCATTACAGATTCTCTCGTTTAATCTTCTAATATGGGATTTACGATAATCCGCCTGCATTTTATCAATTCTATCTTCATTTATAACCACCTGCTTGGCAAGTTCTTTATCTTCTTTTTCAATTGCTTTTAATGCCAGGTGCAGGGTTTCTTCCGTTAGTTCAATCATACTGTTTAATTCTACCTGTGCTTCCCCGGAGAAATTAACATCGTGTTCGGTTGCAAATTCCGCCTGTTCGATTATATTTTCACAGTGGTCACCAATTCTTTCAATATCATTTAGAGACTGCAATATAACGTAGGCATGGTTTGAATCTTCGGGGGATAAATGTTTTTCAGATGCTGATACTACGTAGTCGGTTATTTCTCTTTCCAGGGTATCAATAGTGTCTTCAAGGACTACTGATTTACGATATAAAGATTCATTGCGGGTTTCAAAATATTTTATTGCATTACTAAACGCCTGTATTGCCAGCTGTCCCATTCGCATAGTTTCCCTCGTAGCCTGCGAAAGTGCTATAGATGGATTGTTTAAAAATCTTTTATCAATAAATGTAGTTTTATATTCTCCAATAACCTGTTCTTCTTTCAAATCAGGGATTATTTTAGTAACGATTAATGCCAGAACAGCTACCAGAGGTAACTGTATTAATGTATTGCTGATATTGAATACAGCATGAGTCTGAGCAATTTGTAGCTTGATATTAAGAGTTTCCCAGGTTCCAACAAACCCTGGAATAAGCACAAAAATATTGTTTGTAAACAAGACTACTATCTGCTTAAAAATCCCAAGTAGAAAGAGGGGCAGAAAAATTAAGGTGCCAACCACATTGAATATAAAATGTGTCAGGGCCGTTCTTCTAGCTGCTACACCTGTACCAATAGCTGCAAGCAATGCAGTTACTGTAGTACCTATATTATCGCCAAAAAGAATGGGGACCGCCTGATTATAAGTAACTGCTCCTTGATTGGCTAATTCCTGTAATACACCGATGGTAGCACTGCTGCTCTGAACTATAAAAGTAAATATCATTCCGATTAATACTCCAATAATTGAATTATTCTCAATGCTTGTCATTAAATTAAGAAAAACCGGCAAATCCTTAAGTGGTTTCATCCCATGACCCATAGTGGTCAATCCAAAGAATAAGACCCCGAATCCAAAGATGGCTTTCCCAATAAGCTGTACTTTTTCACTCTTTGAAAACAAAAATATAAATGCCCCTATGGCTAAAATGGGAAGTGCATATGCTTTCAAATTGAATCCAATAAGATATGCGGTCATGGTAGTTCCTATATTGGCACCCATTATTACTCCAATAGCCTGCCGTAAAGTTAAAAGCTGTGCGTTTACAAGGCCAACAGTTAATACCGTGGTGGCACTACTACTTTGAATCAGAGCAGTAACCAGGGTACCAGTCAAAACCCCTCTCACAGGATTTTTAGTTCCTTCTTCAAGAATTGTACGCATTTTATCACCGGTAACTGATTGCAAGGCATCAGACATGAACCTTAAGCCAAACAAAAATAGACCCAGACCGCCAAAAAAGGAAAACAGGATATCCTGCAAGTAAATCTCCACCAAAATACCTCCCAAATAGTTTTGATTTTATATTTTTTATATCATTCAATAAAAAAGACACCTTATAAGTTTTCTCACGGCATAGTTCCTCATTTACCACCCGATAATATTTTAAATGATTTTTCTTATTTTTGCGTTTAATTAATCAAACGTTAATAAACATTTTACAATTACTAAACATTAGAAAGCTAATTTTTTGATCTATAATTGATTTTTCTAAACTGCCGCAAAAATAACCTGTACATACATCCCTATAAAAACTAAGAATCCCGGGCAAAAAGTTCCCGGGCAACTTACGGTTTAGAAGACAGGTTGCTTATAACAAGTGATATTAATTAAACTTGCGCAGTAAACAATACCTAATTCAACATAATGGTAAATATAAAACTTTTTTAAACCATAAGTAATAGGTGAAAAGTAAGGGGTAAGGATTTCTTGTAAGTAAGATTTTTCTGAATTCAATGATTATTCTCCTTACGCCTAACATTGGGGAAGTTAGACGTTAACCGTTAGACGTAGAATACCTTACCCCTAATGTTTCACATTTTTACGTTTTACGTCTTACGTCTAACGTCTCACCCCTCACTCCTAACCCTTTACCAATCACTTAGATTATACTTTTTATGGAATAAAAATTTACTATTCTATAAAGTACAAAAATTATATTATTAACTAACACACCTGGCTTAATGTATTCGTTTTTGTTACTTTATTCCTGAGGAATAGAAAAATAAAAAATGGTCCCTTTTCCCACCTGGCTTTCCACCCATATCTCACCACCATGTGCTTCAACATAGCTTCTGGCAATTGCTAATCCCAAACCAGCCCCACCCAGATCACGATCACGACTTTCATCCACTCTATAAAAACGTTCGAATATATGTTTGAGGTCCTTTTGTGCTATGCCAGGACCATTATCTTCCACAGCAAACACAACATTTTTTTTGTCCCTTGATACTGCCATTTTGATTTCTCCATTTTCCCCCAGATGACGTATGGCATTAGTTAATAAATTAATTAGAATCTGGGTTAAGCGATTAATATCTACTTTTATTTGGTTAAGTCCCTGTGCAACCTCTACATTAAAATCAATACGTTTCTCTTCCATGGCCAGACTAAGGGGAAGTAAACGATCTCTAATTTCTTTCATATCTATCATTTCCAGGTTTAATTTCAGGGCACCACTTTCAGCCAAACCTACAGTCTCTAAATCTTTTACCAGACGGGTAAGCCGGATTACTTCATCTACCAGACTGCTGCTGATTTCTTCAGTTAGCTTAAGGCTGCCGCTTTGAACTGATTCTAATTGTCCACGCAATATACTTAACGGGGTCCTTAGCTCGTGAGCAATGTTAGCAACCAGAGAATTTCTACTCTGTTCATGTTCGAATAGCTGCTCAGCCATAAGGTTAAAACTATTGGCAAGTGAAACAAACTCTTTATCTCCATGGGGTTGAAGCCTGACCTCTAAATTACCCTGAGCTACCTCATGAATACCAGATGATAAAGACGATATAGGCCTGGTGATACGGCGGGCTAATAAAAAACCAAGCAATAAGGCCAGGGATGCAACAATAATTATACTATTTGAAATTTGCTCACTGATATTACTAATAAACTTGTTTTCCAGGCTTGATGTTCCTTTTTTTAGCGGATTAAATATATAAAAAGTACCTATTTGATCTTTTTCTATCATCAGTGGAAATGAAGTCATATCCTTTTTTACACTACCGATTTTTTCGTTCAGGAGAACACCGGATGAGTCAGCCACAACAATTCCCTTAGTATTTGTTACAATTATCCTGCGCGCCACAATTCCATGAAAATCTGGTCCCCATCGTTGACCGAGACCGTAAAACGATTTATCAAAAACTAAATTCAAGCCCTCCAGGCTGCCATTTCTCAAATAGTAATCTTCAATAACTATTGAATACTTCTGGGCAGTTTTTAATCCACCCCTGTCAATATAATAACTAAACTGTTTCTTGCTGATGTAAAGGGTTATAAAACCGGAAAAAGCAGCGGGAACAACTGCTACCAGAATTATTACCAGGGTTATCCGGGTAGTTATCCCCGGTTTGTTAATTTGCGTTATTTTTTTTAACAATTTTATAGCCCACTCCATAAACAGTCTTAATCTTAACTTCTTGGTCAGGAAAACCCTCAATTTTGCGGCGTAGGTTGTTAATATGGGTGTCAACAGTTCTTTCATATCCTTCATAAATATCACCATAGATTCTTTCCAGGATCTGCAACCGGGAAAAAACCTGTCCCGGATTTTCTGCTAACATTAGCAGTATCTTGTATTCTGTAGTAGTTAGAGATAATAATTGATCATCGATATATGCTTCAAAACGATTTATATCAATTTTAAGATTCCCCAGCACAATAAGATGCTTATTATTCGTACGACTGCTCCGCCTTAAAACCGCTTTAACCCGTGCTGTCAATTCGCGGGGAGAGAATGGCTTGGTTACATAATCATCAGCACCCATCTCCAATCCCAACAATTTATCAATCTGTTCTGCTTTAGCCGTCAACATAATAACCGGGGTATCATCTGAGCTTCTTATTTTTTTCAATACCTCTATTCCTGACATAATCGGGAGCATAATATCCAGAACTATAAGATCTGGTTTACTCTCAAGCCATAATTGAATAGCTTCTTCTCCATCTTTAGCCTGAATAACAGATGGATAAGAAAATCTTCCACCTTCTATGTTGTCAAGATTCCTCTTCCATTTCCACGATTTTCCCTCATCATCTGAAATCGCCGCTGCGATACTATATCTACCATCATCAACATCGTTATAAATA
>DAOUSQ010000057.1 GCA_030627145.1 Syntrophomonadaceae bacterium
CCTTTTTCTTATTTATTAAGCCTGTCAGGTATTAAATCATTTCTTATCAAATCATCATACGTTTCCCGTTTTATAATTAAGTCTGCAGCCCCTTGATTAACAACAACCATTGCCGGTTTAACCAACCGGTTATAATTACTTGACATAGAATACGTATAGGCCCCAGTTGCAAAAACCACCAGTATATCTCCTGATTCTACCCGGGGTAACTCTGCATCCCATATTAGCATATCGCCCGATTCGCAGCATTTTCCAGCTATTGAGACTGTTTCCTCAGGGCCCTGATCCGCTTTATTAGCTATTGCAGCAAGATACTTAGCACCATAAAGTGCTGGTCGCGGGTTATCAGTCATCCCCCCATCCACAGCCACATATTTTCTAACCCCGGCTACTTCGTTTATTGAACCAATCGTGTAAAGAGTAATTCCGGCAGGACTTGATATGGCACGTCCTGGTTCAACTATTACCTTTGGTACTTTCACCCCTATTTCCTGGCATTTCTCTTTTACTGTTAGCATTACAGACTCAGCCCATTCCTGTGGTTCACGGGGTTCATCTCCATAGTAATAATAAATACCGAAACCACCACCCATATCCAGTTCATCAAATTCATACCCGGTAGCATTTCTCACTTCACCAATAAAATTCACCATTATTGAGCTAGCATGCCTGAAAGATTCCATTTCAAATATCTGTGAACCTATATGACAGTGCACCCCTACCAGGTTTAAGTTCTTGCTTTTAATAGCCTTTTTAACACCTTCCATAGCCTGATCACCAATTGTAAATCCAAATTTAGAGTCTATCTGTCCGGTTTGAATATACTCATGTGTATGCGCTTCTACACCGGGAGTTATTCTTAACATAATATCCTGGGTCTTTCCCTCTTTTAAACATGTTCTTTCTAATAATTCCAGTTCATAAGAGTTGTCTACTACAATTCGGCCAACACCGGCTTTAAGTGCCATCATTACCTCGTTTTCACTTTTGTTATTGCCATGAAAATAGATCTTTTCTACAGGGAAACCAGCCTTTAAAGCAGTATAAAGTTCCCCTCCTGATACAACATCCAGACCAAGCCCTTCTTGTTCAACTATCCGGCAAATTGATAAATTTGTTAATGATTTGCTGGCATAAAGTACAAGAGAATCTCCAATTTTATTAAAAGCATCCTTAAAACTGCGACAATTTTGACGAAAGCCCTCTTCATCAATCACCCACAATGGAGTTCCAAAATCTCTTGCTAGATCAAGGGCATCTACCCCTCCTATCTCAAAATGGCCATTATTATTTACCTTCATAGTCCCTGATAAATACAAAAACTCCACTCTCCTAAAAATATTTTCGTAAATTGTGGTTATTTTAGCATTATGTTAATTGTTTCGTCAACGATATTGATTTTGATATACACTATACACAGATAAATCTTCCTTTCCTATCCTGTAAAAAATCTTTGGTTAGATAAAGTCTCCAGCAAAGTATCAAATAACATATTATTTTTCACCTCTAATATTAATTAAACCCGGAACTTTAAATCCGGGTACTGCACTAAAAATATACTACTTCAAATCTATTATTCGTTTTCACCGCAAGTATTTATTTAATTATCTTCGCGCTTATTTTCAAGAGTTGCAACCTTTAAGTTATCTAGTTCTTTTTGCAATTTTTTATTGACTGTCGTTAGTTCCTTTATTTTTTTCGCTAATTTGAAATAACGAACACTGTTTAACAAAAAAGTTATTAAAGCCCCAGCACAAGCAGCTATCAAAACAACAACCGCCAGGGATATGTCAGGAGAAGTCCAGTTTAAAAAATGTATTGTAACTACCGAAGTATTTTGAAAAACAAAAATAGCAATACCTACTAGAAATGTCAAAGCTAAAAATAAAAAAAACTGCATTATATCAATACCCCATTTCTGCATATAGTCAATGAATAATCTCCTTTATTATTATCTATTCTAGCTTAAAACTGCAATCCCTTTTTTAGTTAATTCATAAGCGTACTCCCGGCCTGATTTTAACTGATTTAACAAACAGGGCTTCATTTCTTGAAGCCCTATAACTGCGAATTTTAATTTTATTGAGGTTCTTGTTCAGGTTTTTTGACTTTATGCCCTGTTTTTTATTTCAAACCATAACGGACCGGCAATAAAAATCGACGAATAAGCACCACTTACAAAGCCTATCAGCATGGCCAGGACAAAAAGCTTAATGGTAATCCCACCGAATAATAACAGTGCCAGGAGAGCAAAAGCTGATGTCAGAACCGTATTAATCGACCTGTTAAGAGTCTGCATAATACTCCTGTTTAAAAGAACAGTGTAATCTTCCTTGCGTTTCATTCGCAGGTTTTCTCTAACGCGGTCAAAGATAACAATAGTATCATTTATGGAATAACCTATAACAGTCAACACAGCAGCAATAAATGCAGAATTAACCTGCCATTGGAATAGTGAAAATACCCCCAGTACTATTAATACATCGTGGATAATGGCTATAACTGCTGCTACACCAAAAGCCCATTCAAACCTTATAGTAATATAAATCAACATAAGTACTGCAGCTATAGCCAGTGACAGGATAGCATTCCGTGTTAATTCACTTCCGATAGTTGCCCCTACACTTTCAGCACTTAAAAACTCAACATTACTGAACTGACTTTTTAATGTACTCATTAATTCATTAGTCTGCTTTTGATCCAGTTCTCTAGTTCGAATAAAAAATTCATTTCCACCGCTCTTAACTACATTGGCCTCACCTATGTCCAGCTTACCAATTGTGTCCCTTACCTCACTGACTTCAATAGCAGAATCCATTTTAACCTGTAATATAGATCCACCTGTAAAATCTATCCCCAGGTTAAGTCCCTGTACAACCAGAGAAATTAAACCTGGAATAATTACTAGCAATGATAAGATGTAAAATATTTTCCTCCGCTCAATAATTTGCATTTGCTACCCTCCTTAAACTCCATATAGTTTTTGGTTCTTACTGATATTGGCGAACAACACCATAACATAACGAGTAAAAGTAAGTGCTACCAGCAAACTGGCAACAATACCTATAGAAAGGGTAACTGCAAATCCCTTTATTGGACCAGTCCCGAAATACATTAGAACCATGGCAGTAATCAGGGTGGTTATGTTAGCATCAAAAATAGTCCAGAATGCACGTTTAAAACCTGCTTCAATTGCTGCCCGCAGGGTTTTACCAAACCTGAGCTCTTCCTTAATTCTTTCATAAATGATTATATTGGCATCTACCGCCATCCCAATTGATAAGGCAAATCCCGCTATCCCTGGTAGGGTTAACACCGCTCCAAGCAGCGACATTACGCCCAAAACTATAACAGCATATATTACCAGGGATAAATCAGCTACCAACCCGGGCAAACGATAATACCCCAGCATAAAGAGCAAAACTGCAATAAGTCCTATAATTCCTGCTTTTATGCTCTTATCCAGAGAATCAGACCCCAGTGTAGGTCCAATTGATCTCTTTTCCATGACATTAAAGGTTACCGGCAAGGCACCAGAACGAAGAAGAACCGCAAGATCCTGGGCTTCCTTGGCTGTAAAATTCCCGGAAATTACAGCATTTCCATCGGTTATCGGCTCATCTACCAGGGGAGCACTTATTACTTCATTATCGATAACAATCAGCAGAGGTTTTTTTACATTGGCACTGGTTGCCGCAGCAAAAAGTTTTGCACCTTCTTTATCAAATTCCAGTAGAACCTCAGCTTTCTGCGTATTGGGATCTATTCTGGCCTCAGCATTTTTAAGGTTCTTGCCGGTTACCAGAACCGTTCCCTGTTCATCCCAGAATTCCAGTTGAGCAGTATTTTTTAAAATATCAACTGCAGCTTCAGGGTCTTTCTCTCCTGCTATCTCAATAACTACTCTTTTTTCACCCTGTGGATATAATGCTGTTTCTTTTACTCCCAGGCTGTCAACACGATTCCTTAGTATTCCCACCGCTTTAGTTATTGTATCCTGTGTTATCTTTTGTCCATCTTTTTCTTGAGCTTCGAGGACTACCCGGAGTCCCCCCCTCAAGTCCAAACCAAGGTTTATATTATTCAAAACAGGTTGGTTCGTAAAGTAAACCAACAGCCCTAGGGCTACGACTATACTGGTAACTATCAGAATACTAGAATTCTTTTGCAACTCATGTCCTCCTTCCAACTACCTTAATGCTCTATAAAAGTTTTGCCCCGTTAATAATCAGTTCAAATTCACAACCCAGGAAATTTGCTGCTCTGCGGCACATAAGCATACGGCTCAAGAATATTTCAAAATACTCCATAACCGGGCATATTTCAATACCAATTTTCAATTCCATTGTGATGATTTTTTCTTTTTCATTTATTTCAAGAATTGAATGTTCTACAGCATAGTTCACTCTATCATGAATATCAAAAGTAGCAATATCCGTATTCCTAACCCGGTTCCTATGTACATGCGACTTGTCAGCTAATATCAGTGCTGCAGCCACTTCATTAACTGGGTACCCACTGCCCGCGTCATGGTTACCTATTGCAGCACAAATTATCGCAACTTCATCAGGACTCATTCCCATTCTACGCAGGATTTCCATTGCCATTAATGCACCACTTTGACTATGACCATTACGGTTAATTACATTGCCAATGTCATGCATATAACCGGCAATCCCCGCAAGTTCTCCTGTGCGTTCATCGTAACCCAATTTACTCATTATTTCCCTGCTAAGTCTAGAAACCAGATTAATATGCAAAAATCCATGATCAGTATAACCCATTACTTCCAGGTGCTTATTACCTCGTTCAATAAAAGTGTTAATAAGTGGACTTGATTTAACATCCTGAAAAGCCACCATTTATTTTCCCTCATCAACCTTATAAGCAATAGCCTTTTTTAAAAAGCTTATTTCAGTATTGTCACTCATTTTTAGAACGATCACATCGTCTTTAATACGGGCAACTTCGCCACAAATTCCACCAATCGTCACTACTTTTTCTCCTTTTCTCAGATCAGCCATTAATTCACTGTGCTTCTTTTCCTGTTTCTTGCGGGGTGCAATAATAAAAAGATAAAATATTAATATAAATATTCCAAAATAGATAGCTAGACCCGTCCAGCCCGTTGTACTCTGTACGTCCAAAATATCACTCCTTAAATTAGTAAAACTTTATCTTTATTCGCTAAAGATATGCAAAATCCTCCTGTTAAAAGCTGTAATCAGTGAAAAATTTATTATAAAATTGTAAAAATTCTCCCTTAAGAATAGCATTTCTTATATCTTCCATCAAACTGGTAAGAAAATAGATATTATGATAAGTAAGTAATCTATGTGCCAGAATTTCCCCGGCTTTTATCAGATGTCTTATGTATGCCCGGCTGTAATTTTGACAAACGTAGCAATCACAGTCCTCATCTAAGGGCAAAAAATCATCCGCAAAAATGGCATTACGAACTGTTATTTTCCCTTTATGGGTATATGCAGTCCCATGCCTGGCAAGACGGGTAGGAAGAACACAATCAAACATATCTACTCCTCTTTTCACCCCCTCTACGAGATCTTCAGGAGTTCCTACTCCCATTAAATAACGAGGCCTGTCTTGGGGAAGCAATCTGTCAACAATATCAAGGATACCATACATTTCGTTTTTGGGTTCACCTACACTTAACCCTCCAATTGCATAACCGGGAAAATCCAGATCAACTATTGCTTCTGCACTTTTCTTCCTCAGATCAGGAAAAACATTTCCCTGAATTATACCAAAAAGCGCCTGGTCTTCTTTAATATGAGCATCTTTACAACGTCTTGCCCAATTACTCGTCCGGACAACCGTTCTATCTGCTTCTTTATAACTGCATGGATAAGGAGCACATTCATCAAAACACATGGCTATATCCGCACCAAGTTTTTGCTCGATATCCATAACTTTCTCCGGCGTTAAAAAATGACGGGAACCATCAATATGTGAATTAAAATAGACCCCTTCATCATTGATCTGGCAAAGCTTACTAAGGCTAAAAACCTGAAATCCCCCACTATCTGTTAATATCCCCTGTTTCCAATTCATAAAAGAATGAAGCCCCCCGGCCTTTTTAACCAAATTCTCCCCGGGGCGCAGGTACAGATGATATGTATTCGAAAGAATAATCCCCACACCTATTTCATATAAATCTTCTGGAGTCATGGTCTTTACTGTTGCCTGTGTGCCTACTGGCATGAAAATAGGAGTATTGAAGGTACCATGACCTGTTGTTAGTTTACCCAGACGTGCTGAACATGAATCTTCAGTTTTTATAACTTTAAAATCCAGCATATTTTGCCCCACAATCTAAAAAATTTATTCTAAACTCAACTTTGATTCCACTGCAAAAAGGTCGTTATTCTCTTTCGTAGGGGAGACTTCAGTCTCCCCGGAACTTAGAAAGCCAATTTTTTATGTTTGACGCGGAAGCTAAAGCATCCGCTACAGATTAATATAGAAAAATTATAAAAGTTTTGGGTTTTCACAGTGCAATCAACTTTATATTTGCTTTATAATTTTGAATTATCGTTAGAAAAAGCTCACTTTTTCTTCTTTATATTAGAATTAATAATCAGGAATGAAAAATTGAATCTTTTCTTGGAGTTCCTAAAAGGTTTGTGATAAAGTATCAAGCTTATCTTATGGGTTTTTTAAACTTTAAAAGTTTATTTTTCTAACATAACTAAATTATAAACATTGCGTCCCCGTAACTGAAAAAGCGATACCTGTTCTCAACTGCATGATTATAGGCCGACATGGTGTTAGAAAATCCTGCAAAAGCAGCTACCAGCATCAATAGTGAAGATCCAGGCAGGTGAAAATTAGTTATCAATTTATCAATAGACTTTAACTCGTATCCCGGGTAAATAAACTTATTTGTTTCTCCTTCCCTGGCTGAAAA
>DAOUSQ010000107.1 GCA_030627145.1 Syntrophomonadaceae bacterium
AGCATCCGCTACAGATAATATAAAAAAATTATAAAAGTTTTGGGTTTTTACAGTGGAATCCTAATTAAATTATACTTTAAGTATACTCCAGGTTAAAATCGGCAGGAGAATTTTATTTTATATGTACTTATAAGCATTTCTCTTTTCACTCCTGACATTTTTTGTTTTTGATGATCCAGTAATGTAAAATGGTATTAATGTTTATTAGAAAAGTTATGAAAAGGAGACAAATAAAAAGATGGACCGAAATATTTATATAGAAAATATGCCACTTGAAGAAGCATTAAATATTTTTATGCAGCGCCTTGAGCAGTGTGGTTATTTTACTATAGAAAGCGAAGAAATAGATATTCTTAAGTCCCAGGGACGAGTTACCAGTTTCCCGGTAACAGCAAAAAGATCATCTCCACACTATATTGCCTCAGCCATGGATGGTATAGCAGTAAAAGCAGATTCCACATATGGAGCCAATGAATTAAATCCAATCACTCTTATAAGAGATAAGGACTTTATTGAAGTTGACACAGGTGATTATATTCCCAACAATTTTAATGCTGTTGTCATGATTGAAGATGTTAATTTTATTAACGCTAACGCCCAGGTAATCAAGCCTGCTGTTCCCTGGCAGCATATACGTTCTGTGGGCGAAGATCTGGTCGCACAGGATATGATTGTTACATGTTCTAATAAAATCGGCCCATACGAAGTAGCCTCTTTTCTAACTGCTGCTGTAGATACTGTTTCTGTTGTTAAAAAACCTGTTGTGGCCATAATACCTACAGGTACTGAGCTGTGTGACAGAGGAAATGAAAATATGAAACCGGGAGAAATAGTTGAATCCAACAGCCGAATGCTGGCTGGACTCTGCCAGGAATGGGGAGCAGACCCCCTCCGTCATGATATTGTTATAGATAATAAAGAAATGCTCCGGAAAGCTGTCAGTGAAATAAAAGACGATGCTAATATGATAATAATCTGTTCAGGTTCTTCAGCCGGAAGAGAAGACTATACTTCCAGTATCGTTGAAGAATTTGGTGAATTACTTGTTCATGGAATAGCTACCCGTCCAGGTAAGCCGGCAATATTGGGGATTATTGATAATAAACCGGTCATAGGGGTTCCCGGTTACCCGGTATCTGCACAGTTAATATTTACTCTCTTTGCCAGACCAGTACTATATAAGAAACAGGGACTTACTATGCCCGAACTAGAGGAACTAGAATGCACCGTTTCCAAAAAGGTAGCTTCTTCCATGGGAGTTGATGAATTTGTACATGTAAATGTGGCCAGAATAAACGACAAATATGTATCTTACCCTCTTAGTAGAGGTGCGGGCATAAGCACAAGCCTCGTTAAAGCAGATGGAGTTATTCATATAGAAAGAGGTAATGAAGGGCTTCAAGCAGGAAATACGTGTACTGTATTGTTAAATCGTCCCCGTTATATTGTGGACAAAACTCTTGTAACTATTGGTAGTCACGATATGTCAATTGATATTCTGGCAAATATTTTACAGAGCAAATATGATAAAAGGCTCATTTCCATGAACGTTGGCAGCATGGGAGGAATAATGGCTTTGCGCCGCAGAGAAACGCATTTTTCAGGAATTCATCTCCTTGATTATGAAAACGGAGAGTATAATCTAAGTTACCTGCATAGGTTCCTTCCTGATGAAAAATGGATTCTGGTTAACCTGGTAAAACGCCAGCAGGGGTTAATAGTAAAAAAAGGCAACCCTATGAAAATTAAGAGCTTAAAGGACCTATTACGAAAGGAAGTTCGTTATATAAACCGCCAGAAAGGCGCTGGAACAAGAGTATTATTTGATTATCTCTTGAAACAGGAGGATATAAAAGCTTCCCAAATAAATGGTTACAATCGTGAGGAATATACTCATCTGGCTGTTGCCGCAGGTGTAAAAAACGATGCCTGTGACACTGGTCTTGGCATATATGCAAGTGCTAAAGCTATGGATTTAGATTTTATTCCCATAAGTGAGGAAAGATATGACCTTTGTATACTTCCTGAGCTAATGCAACACAAGGAGCTTGAAATATTACTATCTGCTATTAAAAGTGATTATTTTAGGAATCAAACACGCGTTTTTGGGGGATATAATTTGGAAATAAGCGGCCAAATTCTGCATTCTAACGCATAATAAGTTTTTTTTATCCAATATATGAATTTTTATAATATGATCCCCGTAATCTATAATTATGCAGGTATTTTATTTTTTTATGTCGAAATAGCTTAAGATGTATGGTTTATAATTTAACCTGCCTCATATTCCGCTAAATTAGAATCCGAAAGGAGGGTGTAGGTCTTTATAAGAAATATAGTAGTCTCACCACATTAAAGCCCGTTAAGTATTATGTATACATCTAGTAAACAGTCTACTATATGTCTAACATAAGGGTTTTATGCACAAATTGAGACTGTCTATATTTCTATCAAGATGCTATAATAATTTTAGAAAATAAAGGGTTCTATAAAATAACCCATGGGGAAAGGAGAGTGTGTTATAGTATGAAGGTTACCCGTAGACAGTTTCTCAAGGTAACCGGAGCAACCGTGGCCAGTTTCGCAGTTGTAGATCTTGGATTTGATATGACTGCAACAGCCAGTGGGTTAAAAGGTGTACGTACTCAAGGCGTAAAACCAATACCCACTATTTGCCCTTTCTGCGGATGTGGTTGTGGACTGGTAGTCTATGCTAAAGACGGAGCACCAGCTGACGGTCCTCAATTACTCAGTGTTCAGGGGGATCCAGACAACCCCATTAACCGTGGAGCAGCATGCAGTAAGGGTTCTGCTTTGATGAACCTCAGGGAAATTTATAATCCAGAGACCGGAGAGCAGGAAATAAATCCTGAAAGGCCTAGAAAGCCCCTTTATAGGGCTCCGGGAAGTGACAAGTGGGAAGAAAAAGATTGGGATTGGATGCTCGAGGAAATTGCTAAGAAGGTAAAAGAAACCAGAGACGCGTACTTTGAGCACAAAGATGAAAACGGTATTATTGTAAACCGCTGTGAAGCAATTGGCAGCCTGGGTGGAGCAGCACTGGATAACGAAGAGGTCCATCTTATCATCAAAATGAACAAAGCTCTTGGTTTGAATTATGTTGAACACCAGGCCCGTATCTGACACTCCTCGACGGTTGCCGGTCTGGCACCTACATTTGGTCGTGGAGCTATGACCAATCACTGGGTTGATATGAAAAATACTGATTGTGCTTTAATTATTGGCAGTAACACTGCAGAAAATCATCCCATGGCTTTTAAATGGCTTACTGAAGCCAGGGACAAAAGAGGGGCAAAAATCATAAATGTAGACCCTCGTTTTACCAGGACATCAGCTAAAGCTGATATTTATGCACCATTACGTTCTGGAACAGATATTGCGTTCATTGGTGGAATGTTTAAGTACATTCTGGAAAATAAACTGTATCATGAAGAATATGTAAAATGGTATACCAATGCTACTTTTATCGTTAAAGACACTTATGATTTTAATGACGGTTTATTCTCTGGCTATGATCCCTCCAAACGACAGTATGACCAGAGCAAGTGGGCATTTGAAATGGAGGAAGACGGCACTTATAAGAGAGACATGAGCATGGAAGACCCCCGCTGTGTCCTTCAACTCATGAAGAAACACTACTCCCGTTATGATATCGACACTGTATGTAAGATAACCGGAACACCAAAAAATAAATATATGGAAGTAATAAAGGCCTATGCTGCTACAAGTGCACCGGATAAGACAGGTACAATATTATATGCTATGGGTACTACCCAGCATACTGTTGGTACTGAAAACGTTCGGTCTTATGCAATGCTGCAGCTTCTGCTCGGAAACATAGGTAGAGCAGGTGGCGGAGTAAACGCATTACGTGGTGAATCAAACGTCCAGGGTTCAACTGACTGGGCGCTCTTGTACCATATATTACCTGGTTATTTGGCAACACCACAGGCCAAAAAACATCCTGATTATGCAACTTACCTGGCAAAAGAAACACCTGCAACGGGATACTGGAAGAATAAACCTAAGTTTATGGCCAGCTTGCTGAAGTGCTACTGGATGCAGGATGATCCTGAAAAATCTTATAATTATATACCCAAGCGTATTGATGGTAAGCATTATGAACACATTGCACTTTTTGAAGCTATGTTCAATAAGGAAATTGAGGGCTTATTTATCTGGGGTTCTAACCCAATTGTGGGCGGACCTAATGCTAATAAAGAACAGGCTGCACTTGCCAATCTAAAATGGATGGTAGCTGTTGATCTGTGGCAGACTGAAACTTCAGAATTCTGGAGCTACAAAGCTGTAGATAGACCAACAGATAAGGATGAGTATGGTATAAAAACTC
>DAOUSQ010000042.1 GCA_030627145.1 Syntrophomonadaceae bacterium
AGCATCCGCTACAAATAATATAGAAAAACTATAAAAGTTTTAGGCTTTTATAGGGAATCATAATTAAATTTCGTTAGAAACTTTCAAAAGGGGGCTTGACTGGTGAGACTCGAAAAGAGGAAAGATTTATTAGGACTTCGAGACCTGGAGAGAGAAGAGATTGAAGTTATCCTCGATACGGCTGTACCTATGAAGGACATTATCCAAAGGGATATTAAAAAGGTTCCTGCTTTGCGCGGAAAGGCAATGGTGACTGTTTTTTATGAAAACAGTACGAGGACAAGGACTTCTTTTGAAATTGCCGGGAAGTATCTGAGTGCAGATACTGTAAACCTGGCGGTATCTACCAGCAGTGTTCAAAAAGGGGAAAGCTTGAGGGATACAATAAAAACGATTGAAGTAATGGGTTTTGATTTAATGGTAATAAGGCATTCGATGAGTGGAACCCCAAATTATGTTGCCCGTAATACCAGTATGCGGGTTATTAATGCAGGAGATGGGACCAATGAGCACCCCACCCAGGCCCTATTGGATATGTACAGTATTAGAGAGAAAAAGGGGACTCTTGAAGGATTAAAGGTTGCTATTGTAGGCGATATTCTCCACAGCCGGGTAGCACGTTCCAATATATATGGATTAAGTAAGTTTGGCTGCGAAATTAGGGTAGTGGGACCCTCTACTTTAATTCCCCCAGAGGTTGAAAAAATGGGAGTTAAGAGTTATTACAGCCTTGAAGAGGCCCTGGATGGGGTGGATGTGGTCAATGTCTTGCGAGTCCAGAGAGAAAGACAGGAAATTGGGCTGTTTCCATCACTTGATGAATATGCAAATCTCTATATGGTGACCCCGGATAAGCTCAAAAGAGCCAGCGACGATGTCCTGGTCCTGCATCCAGGTCCAATGAACAGGGGAGTAGAGATTTCAAGTGAGCTTGCTGACGGCAGCCGGGCTTGTATAAATAACCAGGTAACCAACGGTGTTGCTGTGAGGATGGCCCTTTTATTCTTGATGATGGGAGGTGCAAAAGATGAAATTACTGCTTAAGGGTGGACAGGTTATTGATCCGGCCAATGAAATTAATGATATAAAAGATATTCTGGTTGTTGATGGGTTAATAGAAAATATAGGAGATAATCTGGAACCGTCAAATTGCGAATTTATAGATGTTTCTGGTAAAATTATTTGCCCCGGTTTTATAGATATGCATGTCCATCTGCGTGAACCTGGTTTTGAATATAAAGAAGATATTGCATCGGGTACCAGGGCAGCTGCCGCAGGAGGTTTTACTACAGTTTGCTGTATGCCCAACACTGAACCGGTTATAGATAATTTAGCTGTAGCAAGTTTTGTGAAAGAACGAGCTAAAAAATCAGGAGTAGTTAATGTACTACCTATTGGTGCAATAAGTAAGAAACGAGAGGGCAATGAGCTCTCTGAGATTGCCAATCTGGTTGCGGCCGGGTGTGTGGCTATATCTGATGATGGGAGACCGGTAATGAGATCAGATATTATGAGAAATGCCCTGGAATATGCCAAAATGTTTAATTTGCCGGTACTTTCACACTGTGAAGATCTCAACCTTTCCCGTGATGGACAGATGCATGAGGGATATTACTCTACTATTTATGGGTTAAAGGGTATTCCAGCTGCGGCAGAAGAAGCGATGGTTTCTCGCGATATTATTCTTGCCGGCCTGACAGGAGCACATGTGCATATATGCCATGCTTCAACCAGTGGTTCTATGGAATTAATTCGCAGGGCCAGGGCCGCAGGGATCAGGGTTACCTGTGAGGTTACCCCTCATCATTTAACTTTATCGGATGAGATGGTAGGCAGTTATGATGCCGATACCAAGGTTTATCCACCCCTACGTTCAGAAGAGCATGTTATGGCTTTAAGGGAAGCCCTGGTAGATGGGACTGTGGACTGTATTGCAACTGACCATGCTCCACATCACCGGGAGAGCAAAGATTGTGAATACCACCTGGCATCTCCGGGAATATCAGGCCTGGAGACAGCCGTGGCAGTGATTATGGATAGACTGGTTAACACAGGAATTCTTAATGTAGAAGAAATGGTAAGACTGTTTACAATAGGTCCGGCAGATGTGCTGGGAATAGCTAAAGGTACGCTGGATATTGGTAAAACCGCAGACATAACTATAATAGACCCTGAGGCTGTAAAAACAGTAGATCCAGTAAAATTTTACTCCAAAGGGAAGAATACCCCGTTTAAGGGAATGGAACTGAAGGGCTGGCCCTGTATGACGATAGTAAATGGCAAAATTATAGCCCGGAATGGGATTTTAGCGAATAGTTTAATTTAGCCGCAGATGAACACAGATTAGCACAGATACACACAGAATTTATTAAGATTTTTGGGGTTGTGGTATTAAATAGTGTAGTGCATGTGATAAAGGTTAATTGGATTGAAAAAAATTGAGATAGATTAATTATGAATAAAGAAAAAAGCTTTGCTTTTTTCAACAGAAACTATTCACTATTATCTATTCTCTATTAACTAATAAAACTATGAGGTGATTTGAGAAATGAAAGGATATCTGGCACTTGAAAGTGGGAGGGTTTTTTCGGGGAAATTGCTTAACGACTGCCGTATGGCCGAAGGGGAAGTGGTATTTTCTACAGCAATGATAAGTTACCAGGATATTATTACCGATCCTTCTTATTACGGTCAGGTTGTTGTTATGACTTACCCGCTTGTTGGAAATGTAGGCTTTAATGAAAAAAGTTTTGCCTCAAATGCAGCAATGATTAAAGGGTTGGTCTTAAGAGAGGCCACTGAATTTCCCAGTCACTACGAAATGGAAACAGATCTTATCAGCTTTCTTAACAGGAGTGAAATTGCTGTACTCACTGAAGTTGATACCCGGGCACTGACCAGAGTGCTGCGTAACGAAGGAACAATGGGTGGGGTAATCTGCGATAACTTGGATCATATGGACTGGCTGATAGGAAGAGCCAAGCGGGCTTCTTTGGAGTTAAAAGGTGACCTTGTACAATATGTAAGCCGTAAGAATATCATGAAATTTGGCAATGGTATTAAAAGAGTAGTCATGCTCGACCTGGGAACTAAAAAAGGAGTTATTGATTCACTGGTAAGAAGAGACTGTGAGGTTATAGCTGTTCCTGCTAGAACCAGTGCTGAAGAAATACTCCGGCTTAAACCCGGCGGAGTATTTGTATCTGATGGACCGGGGGACCCTGAAGCAGTTCCTTATGTTATAGATACCTGCAGGGAACTGCTGGGCAAGAAACCGATGTTTGGAATAGGTCTGGGACACCAGGTCCTGGCACATGCTATGGGTGCAAAAACTTACAGGCTGGCTTTTGGACATCGGGGTACCAATCACCCTGTTAAAAACCTGAGTAACGAGCGTGTTTATATAACTACTCAGAATCATGGTTTTTGTATTGATGAATCTTCACTTGAAAATACCGGACTGGAAGTAACTATGAGAAGTTTGAATGATAATAGTATTGAAGGTATAAGACACAGGGAACTGCCTGTATTTTCAATACAGTTTGATCCGGAAGGGTACCCGGGATACAGTGAAACAGGGTTTTTCTTTGATGAATTTGTAGATAACCTTTCTATTAGAGAATAGTGAACAGAGAATAGATAATAGATAAGGAAAGGATTGTCGTTCCTCCAATCCATTAACATAAAACCTTAAGGAGACGATTTTAAAAATATGAAAGATTGTTTTTCTATCAGGAAAAAGTAAAATATAAGAACCAGATAGTGGTTAGTATATAGTAAATATCTAATAGTTAATAGTATAGAGAATTTATTTGTGAAGTCTAAAATTCCTGTAGAGGAAGGTGGGTAAGGCCCGGACTTTTCAGGAGTAGTAATAAATGACGAGTTTATTAATAAAAGGAAAACGTAAGTTTTCCTACAGAAACTGTTCTCTATTCTCTATTAACTATTCACTAACAAAAATGGAGGAGATTGCATGCCAATTACAAAGGGTTTGAAAAAGGTGCTGGTTATAGGGTCAGGTCCTATTATCATTGGGCAGGCAGCGGAGTTCGATTATGCCGGGACTCAAGCCTGCAGAGCACTCAAGGAAGAAGGAATCGAAGTAGTTCTCCTTAACAGCAACCCGGCAACTATTATGACTGATGTGGATATAGCAGATCATGTATATTTTGAGCCTATTACCATTGAAACTGTAACAAAAATATTGAAAAAAGAGAAACCGGATGGTATCATAGCCAACCTGGGGGGACAGGTGGGATTAAACATGGCTCTGGCATTAGATAAGGCTGGCATACTCGAGAAAACGGGAGTACCTGTACTGGGGATGCCTCTGGATGCAATTTACCGGGCTGAAGACAGAGAAATGTTTAAAGATACTATGCTGGAAATAAATGAACCTATACCGGAAAGTGATATAGTTCATTCTGTAGAAGATGCCATACGTTTTGCCGATACTATAGGGTATCCCCTGATTGTTAGACCGGCTTATACCCTGGGTGGAACCGGTGGTGGTACTGCTACCAATGAAGATGAACTGACCAGGATAGTTACTAAAGGATTAAAAAGCAGTCCGATCAAGCAGGCTTTAATTGAAAAAAGTGTTGCCGGGTACAAAGAAATTGAATTCGAAGTTATGAGGGATGCCAACGATAATTGTATCACCATTTGCAGCATGGAGAATATGGACCCTGTAGGTATTCATACGGGAGATAGTATTGTCATTGCCCCAGCTCAGACATTGACTGATGAAGAATACCAGATGTTAAGAGCTGCATCTATCAAGATTATCCGGGCACTTAAGATTGCAGGTGGGTGTAATATTCAATTTGCTCTGGATCCCTTCAGCAAGAAATATTATGTTATTGAAGTAAATCCCCGGGTCAGTCGTTCAAGTGCACTGGCTTCTAAAGCTACCGGTTATCCTATTGCCAAGGTTACTACTAAAATTGCCATTGGCTATAATCTTGATGAAATTCCCAATGCGGTTACGGGAAAAACTACAGCGTGTTTTGAACCGGCTATCGATTATGTGGTCCTTAAAGTTCCCCGCTGGCCTTTTGATAAATTCGTTTTCGGAGATAGGAGATTGGGGACACAGATGAAGGCCACCGGAGAAGTTATGGCGATTGACCGGAGTTTTGAGGCAGCGTTCTTGAAGTCTATACGCTGTCTGGAGATAGGAATAAATGGTCTGCGTCTGCCAGAGCTGGTTAAAGTAGAAGACAATGAACTCAGGGCCAGGTTGAAGGATGCTGATGATGAACGGATATTTATCATTGCGGAAGCTTTCAACAGGGGATTCTCTATTGAAGATATCTGGGAAATTACCTGGATAGATAAATACTTTCTAAAAAAGATGAAAAATATTATAGATTTTTCTTTCAAAATTAAAGAAAGCGAACTGGATGAAGAGCTTTTAGAAGAAGCTAAAAAGATTGGCTTTTCGGATATAGAAATTGCTGAGATTAAAGGGATAGACGAACAGGAGGTTAGAAAACTCAGAAAACAGGCAGGGGTGATTCCCACCTATAAGCAGGTAGATACTTGTGCGGCTGAGTTTGATGCGCAAACCCCTTATTTTTATTCATGCTATGAAGAAGAGAATGAAGCTGTGCATGATCCTGATGCTCGAAAAGTCCTGGTTATTGGTGCTGGACCGATACGAATTGGTCAGGGAGTTGAATTTGATTATTGTTCGGTGCACTGTGTATGGGCATTAAGAGATGCAGGGTTTAAAGCCATAATAGTAAATAATAATCCGGAAACAGTTAGTACAGATTTTGATACTTCAGACCGGCTGTATTTTGAACCACTTGTTTATGAAGATGTTATGAATATTATTGATGAAGAACAACCGGAAGGGGTTGTGGTTCAGTTTGGTGGACAAACGGCAATTAATCTGGCTGATTCTCTCAGCAGGTCAGGAGTAAATATACTAGGGACCTCCAATGATAGTATCGATAGAGCAGAAGACCGGGATCGCTTTGATCTTATGGTTGAAAAACTTGGGATACCTCGTCCTTCTGGAAAGAGTGTCTATTCAACAGAAGAAGCTGTTAAGGCTGCGGATAAAATAGGATATCCGGTTCTGGTGAGGCCTTCCTATGTACTTGGCGGAAGAGCTATGGAGATAGTTTATAATATTGAGGAACTCAAGCAGTATATGGAAACCGCGGTTAAGGCCAGCCGTGAACATCCAGTACTGGTAGATAAATATCTCCTGGGTAAGGAGATAGAAGTAGATGCAGTATCTGATGGCAGTGAAGTATTGATACCGGGTATTATGCAGCACATTGAAAGAGCCGGGGTACATTCTGGTGATAGTACTGCAGTATTTCCTGCTCACGACTTGAGCCCGGCGATCAAGGATAAAGTTGTAGATTATACACAAAAGCTTGCTGTTGAGCTCGAAGTAAAGGGACTGATTAATATTCAGTTTGTCGAGTTTGAAAATGAACTGTATGTACTTGAGGTAAACCCCAGGTCAAGTAGAACTATACCTTTTATCAGTAAGATAACCGGAATACCCATGGTTAAACTGGCAACTGAGATTATGTTTGGCAGGAGTTTAAAAGACCTGGGTTATAAAGGTGGGCTTCAGCCTGACCGGGATTTTTATGCAGTTAAAGTACCGGTCTTTTCGTTTAACAAGCTGGAACAGGTAGACATTAATCTGGGCCCTGAAATGAAATCTACCGGTGAAGTTATGGGAATAGATAAATCGTTAAAGACTGCAATATATAAAGGTCTTTTAGCAGCAGGAGTGGAGATTCCTGAAAAGGGGACAATTGTTGCTACTATTGCTGATAAAGATAAAGATGAAGCCATTCCTATATTAAAAGAATTTTACAATATGGGCTTTAAGCTTATATCCACTGAAGGTACTGCTGTCGCCCTCAGAAAGCAGGGTGTAGAAGTTGAGACAGTAAAGAAACTCAAGGAAGGGGGGGCGCCTAACATAGTAGATCTTATTCGTGGTGGGAAGGTTGATTTTGTTATTAATACACTTACTCATGGAAGGAAGCCTTTTAGTGACGGCTTTCAAATACGCCGGGCGGCTGTAGAGTTAAATGTTCCCTGTCTGACTTCACTGGATACGGTGAAAGTAGTACATGAGGTAATCCGGGAAGGAGAAAAGACAGCTGATATGAAGGTAAAATCGCTTCAGGAATACGTTAAAGGGATATAGGTGGAATTTTTAATTTTGAATTAATGGGAGAAACTGACGTTCCCCCCAAATTCGAAATAGACGCGGGTTCTCCGGCACTCACCGTATCGTTGTGAAATCTATTTCCATAGCATCCTGCGCTAGTATAATCTTTTGATTCTAAGATTTTATAGTGAGTGCTGGATCGCACGCGGAAATTTAGGATTAACGCGGATGGTTTATTAAGATTGGTATAGGGGAGTTTTTTAATAGACGCTGATGGACACTGATTTTGTATGATTTACGTTGATATTTTTTATAATTGTTGGGGTTCAGGAAAGGATAAATTAGTCCATTTGATAAACTATATCTAATAAAGATGTATGGGCGAGACATTGGCTCGCCCGGGAACTATACTAAAGAATAGATATGGTAGGAAAGCTGGCGCTTTCCTGGGACTATAGTTTATAGAAGCTAATTAACGCGGAATGTTTTGGCTGCTGATTTTTTAAAATAATAAGAAAAAAGCTTTGCTTTTTTCCACAGAAACTATTCTCTATTCACTATTATCTATTCTCTAATAAA
>DAOUSQ010000076.1 GCA_030627145.1 Syntrophomonadaceae bacterium
GTATTGGTAACCACAATTTCCTTAAAAGGAGCCCTGGACAATCTTTCAATAGCAGGTCCTGAAAAAACTGGATGAGTACAGCACCCATAAACTTCCTTCGCCCCTTTTTCCAGTACAACTTCAGCTGCTGTACATATTGTCCCAGCAGTATCTATAATATCATCAATGATAATTACAGATTTATTTTTAACATCACCAATAATATTCATTACTTCAGATACATTTGGTGCCGGCCTTCTTTTGTCAATAATAGCCAGCGGAGCCCCCAACTTTTTAGCTAAATTACGAGCCCGGGTAACTCCACCTACATCAGGTGATAATATTACCTCATCACCAGTAATCCCTTTATTTTTAAAATATTCGGCTATGGTAGGTACTCCAGGAAGATGATCAACAGGGATATCAAAAAATCCCTGGATCTGGGTAGCATGGAGATCAACCGCTACTACCCGCTGAGCCCCGGCTTCCACAAGCAAATTGGCAACAAGCTTTGCAGTTATTGGATCTCTCGCTCTGGTTTTGCGGTCCTGTCTTCCATAACCATAATAGGGAATAACTGCATTAATACGAGATGCCGACGCTCTTCTGAAAGCATCAATCATGATCAAGGTTTCCATCAGATTATCATTAACTGGTGCACAGGTGGGTTGAACTACAAAGACATCAACTCCACGTACACTTTCATCAATGGCACAGCTAATTTCTCCATCAGAAAAACGTCCTACTTTGGCATCTCCCGCCGGTATACCAAGATACCTGGTAATTTCTTCAGCCAGGTAATAATTAGCATTACCCGTAAACAGTTTCATCCTCCATCTCGATGCTTTCATAACATTCCCTCCCAGTTAGCCTTTTCTTTTTCTTAAAGACCAATTATTAATAACTCTCTGTTTAGCTCTTTCCACTCCCATGGAATTAGCTGGTATATCTCGGGTAATGGTAGAGCCTGCACCTATTATGGAATTCTCTCCCAGCTTAACCGGGGCTACTAAGTTGGTATTGCTCCCAACAAATACTCGATCTTCTAAAATGGTCGGATGTTTGGTTTTTCCATCATAATTACAGGTAATGGTACCACAGCCAATGTTTACTTCTTTCCCTACCTGAGCATCACCAATATAACTCAAGTGTGGTACTTTGCTTTTTTCTCCAATTGTTGATTTTTTTATTTCTACGAAATCACCTACTTTGACTCCGTTATGCAAGACAGCTTCCGGTCTGAGATAAGAATAAGGCCCAATTGTGCAATGATCGCCTACACGGGCTTCTCTGATGCGAGAACTCTCAATAGTTACATTACTACCAATAAATGAGGAACTTATGCGCACACCAGGTCCTATTTCACAACATTCTCCTATTGTTGTTTTTCCTTCTATCATTGTAAAAGGCAGTATTACTGTATCACGTCCTATTTTTACATCGCAGTCAATAAAGGTAGTCGCAGGATCAACTATAGTAATCCCATTTTTCATTAATTCAATATTCTTTCGCCTGCGAATTATACTCTCAGCATAGGATAATTGAACCCGGTCATTTATACCATATATTTCTTCTGTAGCATCTGTACACAGAATTGCTATTTTCCCCTGACTGTTCCTCAGTATTCCTAATACATCTGTAAGGTAATATTCACCTTGAGCATTACTGGTAGTGATACACGAAAGAGCCTGAAATACACGGTCAGCCTTAAAACAATATATACCAGAATTTATTTCCTTTATCTTCTTTTCTTCTTCACTGGCATCCTTCTCCTCCACTATCCGTTTTAGTGATGAATCAGGATTTCGTATTATTCTTCCATAACCATACGGATTACTAATTTCAGTTGTTAGGACGGTAGCTACTGCCTGATTATCTCTGTGGGTATCTAAAAGCTTCGTTATTGTCGATGGTTGTAATAGAGGTGTATCTCCTGTCAAAACTAATACTGTACTTTCAAGATCAACCTTTTTTTCTGCCTGCATCAAGGCGTGTCCGGTTCCCAATTGTTCTTCTTGAACAGCAAAACGGATATTATCGTCACCGTTAAAGATTTCCTGCACAATTTCTTTTCCATATCCTACAATAATCGTTATATCATTAATTCCTGCCTGTTTTACTGTATTTACTATATGAAGTATCATAGGCCTTCCTGCCACCCGGTGTGCTACTTTTGGCAGTTCGGAACACATCCGCACTCCTTTCCCAGCTGCCAGGATAACCGCCGAATATTTCACCCAAAAGCCCCCTCTTTTAAGATAATTTTATTCTTACTCTTAATATATGTGAAGGTGTACCTGTCAGAAAATTACTCTCTACCTGAAAATTTTCTTATTATAATCCTATACCAGTAATTTTAAAACTTTTTGCAGATTTTATATTTTCTACAATCATTCTATCTTTTCCTGCCGATTTAACGAAAAACATCGTATCTGTTTTTACTTTTTTTAGTTGATTTCACTACCAAAATTCATAACTCTATAAAGTAGTAATAAAATCAAGTTCATTTCCCGGGTAAAACAAAAAATGAGCCTGGCTTAAATATGCCCGGTTCAATCAAAGCAAATGTACTCAAGACCTGACCCCGAGTTCATTTATTTTAAAAGTTGACATCAGACAGGTATTTCTGGGCAATTTCAAGATCCGAAGGTTTATCTATATCCACTCCTACTTCGGCATAAAGTGAAATAACGGCTTTGCCACGAATATTTACAACTTCATGGAATCTTTTCTCAACTTTCTCAATGCTTAATTTTTTTGTTAAATATCTTAGTACCAGTCCAAAACCAAATAGTCTGGCCATTGCCAGCGGACTTTTTCTTCTTTCTACCAATTGTAAAGCTAAATCCATCGCCTGATCGACAATTTTGTTGTTAATTAGGAAAAGGTTTCCCCCGGTAAAAATACCATCCCTTAATCTGACATATGTCCGGGAAACACCCGGGAATTTCAGATCGTTAGCTTCTTTACTGGTTACCGAATAATAAAAGTCTGCCTCTTGTCCCTCACACTGATTAATAAAATCGTCTATTGCTTCGGTAGTTATTAAAGGAATATCAGTAGGCATTACCAGCAAGTGTCTGCTCATCTCCTTTTTTTTCAAGAATTCTACAGCATGAGCAAAACTTTCTATAGCATTATTACCACTGTTAACAAAAAATAGGTCTTCTTCCCGGGGAAATATGCTGCGTAAAGAATCCGTTGGCCCACTGATAATAATATTTCTAACAAAAGAAGATCTACGCAAAGCTTTGTAAACATAATATATCATAGGGTATTTACCGATAATAATCAGGGCTTCGTTATCATAAGGAGCTATTTTTTTAAGCTCGCCACTACTTTCACCACCAGCAAGAATGATAGCATCATACTGCATTACTGTACCTCCATCATTAATCAGCTATGGATAGTCCATCTTTTTTTATGGATTCGAGCATACTGTTTTCAGCATTTTCAATATGGCCCTGCGCAACCTGTCTGGCTAACTGTATATTACGAGACTGGATAGCTTCCACAATATTACGGTGTTCTTCCAGAGACTGTTTCATTCTACCGGGAAAAGCAAGGGATGTCGCTCTATATCTCTGTATTTGTTCCCTTAAATTATTTATTATGACCGCTAATCTTTCGTTACGGCTTGCCTGATAGATTGTTTCATGAAACCGGGTATCAACCTCTACAAGTTTTTTCATATCTCTTTTGATTATAGCTTCCGCTTTTTCTACCAGGAGCCTTTCCATCTCCTCCAGTTCTTCATCTGTTATTCTTTCAGCCGCCAGCCCGGCGGCTAAACCTTCAAGAGCTGCTCTTACTTCAAATACATCGGCAATATCCTTAAAGGAAATATCTGCCACATATGCTCCTTTACGAGGAACCATTACAATAAATCCTTCCATTTCCAAATTTCTTAAGGCTTCTCTTATCGGGGTTCTGGAAACACCAAGTTCTTCTGCAAGCTGTATTTCCATTAATCTTTCCCTGGGTTTTAAAATTCCACTTATTATTGCCTCTCTAATAGCTTCTAAGACTAACTCTCTAAGTGGTTTATAAGAATCAAGGTTAACAGGTAATAATCTTCTTTCTCCCATAATCACTCACCTCTAATATAGGATAATCCCAGATATACTTCTTCATACCTTCTTTTCAACATTTCAACAGCTTTACAGGCTTTTTCTTTTTCCCTGAAGATTCCAAATACACTGGGTCCACTTCCTGACATCACAGCATTTAATGCCCCCATTCTTATAAGCTCTTCTTTTATTACATAAATCTGTGGATACTTCTTTATGCTAACTGATTCCAGAACATTCTCTAAGTTACTAGCTATACTTATAATATCACACTTGTCCCATGCATCAAGAAAGGTACTGGTATCTGGAAACCTGTTAACCTTTTTAAAATCAAATTCTTTATATACTTCAGCAGTTGATAATTGAAAATCAGGCTTTACAAGTACCATTATAAGCGAAACCGCTGATTTTAAAGGAATTAATATTTCTCCTCTACCACGAGCCAGCGCAGTTGCCCCCATACGAACCAGCATATTCCTGAGCCAAGGTTTTCCTTCCTTCACTACCAGTGATCTGCCCAGCAAACAAAATGGAACATCTGACCCTATTTCTCCAGCCATCTTCATTAATATTGCCTGTGGTATATTATAATTGTAAATCTCATTTATTCCTAATAATACAGCAGCAGCATCAGTACTTCCACCTGCAAGTCCAGCCCCTACCGGTATGTTTTTCTCAATAAATATCTCTATTCCTTCTCCTGAACCATATTCTCGTAAAACCAAAGCAGCTGCCCTATAAGCTAGATTTTCTTCATTATTTGGAATTAAGCTGCTGTCAGTCTCAAGCTTAATGCCTTTTTTTACTGATTTAATAAAAACTCTATCCATCAGGTCTATCTGGTGCATCACTGTCTCTATTTCATGATATCCATCCGGCCTCTTACTCTTTATATCCAATGTAAGGTTTATTTTTGCCGGTGCCTCTATAATTAATGTATTTTCCATTAAATTACTCCGAATCTTTTTTTAAATTATATCTCTAAACAAGTTCATGGCCAACCTTTTACCCATAATTAAAGTAAAGAAAAAGGAAACGGTTTATGCCCGTTTCCCTGGGAGGATTCTCTTTAAAAGCTGCTACCCTTTTATATAACAATTACTAAATTTTTAGTTATTTTGAAAGACTTATTTTTATAGCGATTAATTATTTCTCAAACTAAACCTGGCTCCTTTAGGCAAAAGTTCAAGACATTTGAAACTTACCTGGGCTTCCTCTGGGCTGTCCAAACTTAAGCCTTTATCAGATGAGGATACCATACACAGGGGTGGGAATAAAACGCACCACCAGTTCTTCCCCTGTCCTTCCCCAATTACCACTCTTACAGCCTGGTATTCCCCCTGAGGTAAAACTATATTGCCATAGGATTTAGTAGGAAACTCATATTCTCCCACATAAACTTCTACAGGGTAATTATATCCCCGTTCTTTTATTACAGATTCAGCTGTTCTTTTAATCTGTGGAATATTTTGTGCCGCTAAATGGCAAGCTTTTTCAACATCATCAATCTCTGTAAATCCAGGACTCATAGTTTTCACAATCTCATCCTTGACCGCCAGCTTGAGAGCCTGGTCAAAAGGATCATCACTATTGGCAATAACATGTAAACGCAGTACGCTTTCGGATAAAGGTTTTCCTTTTTCAGCCAGAATATAAGTCCCAACCAGAGTAATAATTA
>DAOUSQ010000004.1 GCA_030627145.1 Syntrophomonadaceae bacterium
CACCACAGGAAACGGTGCCACATTAAAGCTGTTTCGAGACTAGTTCCAGCAAATAAGCTCGCAAATAACCAGCCTATTGGTGAAGCAACCTGCTCATAGGCTATTTGTGACATAGTGGTAGATAATTTAATCTGTGCAGCAATTCTTGCACCCTCAATAACATAACCAGTCAATAAAATGCCGAATATTAAAAGTATTATCCATCCATCGGAAGTTTTGGTGTCATTCAGACGTTCAGGTTTTTGACCATATCTAACCACAGCCAAAACTATTATTCCGATTAATGCAAGAAAACCAAAAACATCAACTATCCAGGACATGCCTACATAAATTGAACCTTCTAGATGAGGCCATCCAATAAAATTATGACAGGCATCTACACCTGCTGCCATAAATAGTAACAGGAAACCCCAGAATAAGAAAGCGTGCATCCAACCCGCAAGCGGCTTCTTTATGACTCTTGCCTGGGCAAAACTAAAAGTAAACCAGGAAATTATCCGCTCAAACACCTTATTATTCCGGTGCAGTTCGCCTTTAGCAAGCATCCATACCTGGATTCTCTTATAGAAACCAAATAAAAAGATTCCGACGGGGATAAACATTATAACATAAATAAGCCATTCGTAGGGAATATTTGCCCCAACTACACGCATTGGGACATCATAGCCACCTTCTAATGGATGAAATCCAAAAATCATTAATTTAATTCCCTCCTTAAACTATAGCAAGGTGATTACCGGATATACAACCAGGGTATATCCAGTAATCCCATCCCCTCCTCGGTAAACTACTTCTTCAGTTCGTTAACAAGAGCTGGAACAACCTTGAATAAATCTCCAACTACTCCAAAGTCTGATACGCCGAATATCGGAGCTTCCTCGTCAGTGTTAATACATGCGATATATTTAGATGAAGACATACCAGCAAGATGCTGAATGGCTCCGGAAATACCACAAGCTATATACAGATTAGGATTTACAACCTTACCAGTCTGGCCTACCTGCAGTTCATGTCCCAACCAACCTTCGTCAACAGAGGAACGAGAACCGCCAAGTGCAGCACCAAGCAAATCAGCCAGTTCTTCAACAACTTTAATCCCATCAGGACCCTTACATCCGCGACCACCAGAAACTACAACATCAGCTTCTGTGAGTTCAGGTCTTTCTGAAACACTAGGAATAAATTCTTTTACAATCTGATAAACCTCAGCATCAGTTGCTACTACAGCTGGTTTTACAACTTCTCCAGCTCCAGCATTTTCAGCAAGTTCCCATACACCAGCACGGATCGTTCCTAAAATAGGACTTGTGGTAACTTCGACTTTAGCCAGAGCCTTACCAGCATAGATTGCCCTGGTGAATACACCTTTACCCGCACTAATTTCAGCACCAATGGCATCAGTCGCCAGTCCTGCTTCCAGTTTTTGAGCCAGTCTGGAAGCAAAATCTCTGCCATTAAAAGTATGAGCAAACAGTACCGCATTGGGGTTGAATTCATTAATCATAGCAACCATCTGTGCTACAAAAGCACCGGTATTATAGTCCGCAAATACATCAGCATCGGCCACATAAACCTTGTCTGCACCATATTTAGCAAACTCAGGAGCCAAACCTTCTACACCTTTTCCAAATACTACAGCACAGACTTCATCTCCAAATTTCTTGGCCTCTGAGAGCATCTCAAACGTAACTTTACGGATATTACCATCTTTTTGTTCTACAAATATCCATGTTCCTGCCATTAATTACCCTCCTTGTTATTTTAAATAAAAAATATTATTCAATTATTTTGCAATTTCTACTTTAACAGTGTTCAGCATCCAGTCTGCCATCATGCTTGCTGCCACATCTGGCTCTTCTTTAATCATAACACCTGCAGCCTTAGCTGGCGGCAAAGCAAACTCAACTATTGTTACTTTGTTATCAGCAGCAACAGCATCAACAGTTGCAACTGGTTTCTTCTTTGCCTGCATGATACCCTTCATGGAAGGATAACGGGGTTCGTTCCAGCTTACCTGACAGGATATTACAGCCGGAAGAGTTACTTCTGTTACCTGGGTTCCACCATCAGTTTCACTGGTGCATACCGCTTTACCATCAGCTATTTCCAGGTCAGTAATAACATTAACATGCGGTAAACCAAGGATTTCTGCTACACGGGTGGGGACCTGAGAAGAACCATCATCAGCAGCAACATGGCCTGCGAGAATAATATCAGGATTTTCATCTTTTATAGCTGCAGCTAAAGCAACTGCCCTTGCATACTCATCAGCAGCAATATCTTGTTTAATAAGAATGCCTCTGTCAACACCCATTGCCAGAGCGGTACGAATCGCATCCATAGCTTTATCAGCTCCTGCTGATAATACAACTACTTCATCGGCAATTTTCTTTTCCTTAAGCTGAATACCACCTTCAACAGCTACTTCGTCATACGGGTTGATAATCAAGTTAATACCCGCATCTGATATTTTGCCATCCTTTAACTCAATTTTGGCCTCTGTGTCAAACGTTTGCTTAACAAGCACTAGAACCTTCAAGTTCATTCCTCCTTTTCATCTTATGTTTTTTTTTGATCCTAACAACCTAAACTCGCAGACACTAAGGTTATTTATTAACCACCCCCATGAACATATATATTTTTTTTGCCTACGGCAATTTTACCGTCAAATCTAATAAATAAAAGTATTTTATTAAAGAATGATTCAACTGCAAAAACCTATTTTCACTGTTAAAAGTGGTAGAATATACCCTATTTCTATTAAAAAACGGTCCCTACAAGGGCTAAAAATGCCTTTTTTTGTTCTACATGGGGTGAATGATTTCTTGAATGGACTTTTCGCAGCGTAATCAGAATTCAAAATTAAATGAATTATGATAGGAGGATATTTATTAATGAAGCAAAATAAAGCTATGCAAAAACTTCCCCCTTACTTGTTTGCAAGAATAGAGCAGAAGATTACGGAAGCAAGGGCAAAGGGGATTGATATTATTAATTTAGGGATAGGCGATCCTGATCAGCCTACACCCAAACATATAATAGACAGAATGGCAGAGGCTATATATGAAGGTGTTAACCACCAGTATCCAACTTCGGTAGGTTTGATGGAATACAGGCAGGCAATTGCTGACTGGTATGCTAAACGATTTGGAGTGGAATTGGATCCAAAAACAGAAGTGGTTTCATTATTAGGTTCTAAGGAGGGTATTGCGCATATTTCGTTCAGTTATCTGGATAAAGGAGATATTAACCTCGTACCGGACCCGGGATATCCTGTTTATGGAATTGGGACTCTTTTGGCCGGTGGGGAGTCTTACATAATGCCCCTTAAAGAAGAAAATGGGTATCTACCTGTATTAGAGAATATACCGGCGGATATAGCGCAAAAAGCCAGGTTAATGTTTATTAATTATCCTAATAACCCAACAGGTGCTGTGGCGGATGTAAAATTTTTTGAAAAGGTGGTAGAGTTTGCCAGGTCATACGATATTCTTGTATGTCACGATGCAGCTTATTCAGAGTTAGCCTTCGATGGGCTAAAGCCACCCAGTTTTCTTCAGGCCAGGGGTGCAAAGGAAGTAGGCATTGAATTCCATTCTCTTTCTAAGACCTATAATATGACTGGTTGGAGAATTGGCTGGGCGGCTGGAAATAGGGAAGCTGTTGAGGTCCTGGGTAGATTTAAGTCCAATATAGATTCGGGAGCTTTTCAGGCTATTCAGTATGCCGGCATAGAAGCCCTGCAGGGGCCACAGGACTGTGTAATAGACATGCAAAAAATATATCAGGAAAGGCGAGATATAGCCTTTGTCGGATTGAGAAAAATGGGATGGAAAACTGCATTACCCAAAGGAAGCTTTTATTTCTGGTTACCTGTACCGAAAGGATATACCTCAGCATCATTTGCTGAGTACGTATTAGAAAAAGCAGCAGTTATTGTTACACCGGGGAATGGTTATGGTGAATATGGTGAAGGTTACTTTAGAGTTGCTTTAACAGTTGATAAAAGCAGGATTGAAGAGGCTTTTACAAGAATGGCAGATGCCATTGGAAAGGTTGAGTTTTAAGATATGGTAAAAAGTATGACCGGTTTTGGTCGTAATCAGACTATTAGTGAAGGATACGACGTTACTTGTGAAATAAGAGGAGTAAATCATCGTTATTTTGATCCGTATATCAGGTTATCCCGGAGGTATGCTTTTCTGGAAGATCGAATTAAGAAGGAATTAAAGGAATACGTCAGTCGTGGTCGAATAGAGATCGCTATTACTATTGAGAAGACAGAAGAATCAAATAAAATCATCAAGGTTGACAAAGATCTAGCAATAGCATATTATAACTATTTGAAGGAATTAGCAGAAAAATTGGATATTTCAACGGGAATAAAGGTTGTTGATGTATTCAGGTTGCCTGAAGTATTTAGCCTTGAAGCCCGGGAAGAAGATCTGGAAATATTATGGGTGGTTCTTAAACAATCTATAGGTGTTGCCATGGAAAGTCTTGTTGAGATGCGCATTAAAGAGGGTCAGAATCTGGCCAGAGATATTCTTAAGAGGAATAAAAAGATTCTGTCGATGGTTGAAAACCTGGAAAAAATGGCTCCTGAAGTAACCAGAGACTACAGTGAAAAACTGCGTAAACGAATTCTTGAAATGGTATCCAATGAATTTATTGATGAACAAAGAATTATGCAGGAGACAGCAATTTTTGCAGATAAGTCAAGTATTACTGAAGAAATTGTGAGGTTGAAAAGTCATATTAGGCATTTAGATGAATTTATGAATAGTGAGGAGGCCGTGGGACGTAAGTGTGATTTTCTCGTCCAGGAAATGTTCAGGGAAATAAACACTATTGCATCCAAAGCCAATGATATGGAAATGAGCCTGGTGGTAGTAGAAATTAAAGCTGAATTAGAAAAGATTCGAGAACAATTACAAAATATAGAATAGTCGGGAGGTGAATCCGGAGATAACCGGAGTATAATGGAAATTAAATTAGTAAATATAGGTTTCGGGAATATAGTAGCATCCAATAGAATAGTAGCAATTGTAAGTCCAGAATCTGCACCTATTAAACGAATTATTCAAGAAGCCAGAGAAGAGGGAATGCTAATTGATGCAACTTATGGTCGTAGAACCAGGGCAGTTATAATTGCTGATAGTTCTCACATTATTTTATCTGCAGTTCAACCCGAGACAGTAGCAAACCGCTTAACGGCCAAAGATATAAACGGGGAAGTTTAACCAGGAAGTGTGATTAATTTATGACCAGAAAAGGTATTTTGTTTATTATATCAGGTCCATCAGGGGTAGGAAAAGGCACTATTAAGGACGCTTTACTGACGAAAATGAATGATATTATATTATCGATTTCTGTTACTACCCGCAAGCCGAGAGCTGGGGAAATTGATGGCAGGCACTATTTTTTTGTCAATCAGCAAGAATTTACCAAAAGAATAGAAAGAGATGAATTCCTGGAGTGGGCTCAGGTATATTCAAACATGTATGGAACCCCCAGGGATTTTGTCTTAAATGAGTTGCAAAAAGGACATGATGTTTTACTGGAGATTGATATACAGGGTGCTCTGCAGGTAAAGAGAAAAATGCCAGAAGGAGTTTTTATTTTTATTAATCCGCCCAATGTCGAAGAATTGGCTTATAGATTGTCTTCCCGGGGGAAAGATTCCCCTGAAAGTATTGTCAGGCGTCTTGCTGCATATGAAGATGAAATAAAACAGGTGAAATATTATGATTATCTTGTGGTAAACGATGATATAAATGAGGCTGTTGAGAGAATTCAGGCAATTATAATGGCTGAAAGGTGTAAAATAAAGAATTTAAATTTGAGGTGATATAATTGATTCCTTCTTCCACTAAGGAGCTAATCGAAATAGCTGATAGCAAATATGCAGTGGTAGTTGCAGTGGCTAAAAGGGCAAGGATTTTGTCTGAACTAAAGAAGAATGATGAAAATTACCGGCTATCATCGATGGTTACTGAAGCACTTGATGATGTTGTGAGCGGAAGAATTAAAATTGAAGTAACAAAGGGAGAGGTCAATACTGAGGAGGAGAAGAATGTCTAAAACCGTAGGAATAGGGATTACCGGTGGTATTGCGGCTTATAAGATTGCTGATTTAGTTAGTAAGCTTAAAAAAGATGACATTGATGTTATTGTTATGATGACTGAAGGGGCTAGAAAATTTATTTCTCCTTTAACATTTAGAACTTTATCCGGACGTGAAGTGATAACAGATTTATGGGAGGATTCACAGGAGTGGAAGGTTCAGCATATTGGTATAGCAGAACAACTCGATTTACTTGTTATTGCACCTGCAACTGCCAATTTTATTGCAAAAATGGCTCATGGAATTGCTGACGATTTATTATCGACTGTGGTTGTAGCTAATATTTCTCCTGCACTGGTTGTTCCCTCTATGAACACCAATATGTATAAGAGTCCCATAGTCCAGGATAACATAAAAAAATTATTTAATTATGGTTATCATTTTATGGAACCAGAAAGTGGAGAACTTGCCTGTGGAACTAGTGGGAAGGGAAGGTTACCCGAAGTAGATGATATCTATAATCGAATCAAGCAGATGTTATTTGGGAAAAAAGACCTGCAGGGTAAACGCATTATGATTAATGCAGGAACGACCTGTGAGGATATTGATCCAGTCAGATATATTTCTAATCGGAGTACTGGTAAGATGGGGTATTGTATTGCACGAGAAGCCGTCTTTCGAGGGGCTGATGTTATCCTGGTAAGTGGCAAATCTTCGCTTCAACCACCTCCGGAGGTGAAATTTATACCTGTTTGGAATGCAGAAGAAATGTGCGAAATAATGTTGAAATACCAACCTGTCTGTGACGTAATAATAGGTGCTGCAGCTGTAGGAGATTTCCGGGTAACCAGTATAGCTGAACAGAAGATAAAGAAAGAAACAGAGTGTTCAGAAAAGCTAGTGCTGGAACTGGTTGGAACGCCGGATATACTTAAAGAACTAGGTAAAAAAAAGCAGGCCAATCAGATTATGGTTGGATTTGCAGCTGAAACACAAAATTTAATCGAAAACGCCAGAAAAAAACTTATAAACAAGAACCTTGATTTTATTGTAGCCAATGATCTTACTATGGAAGGTGCTGGATTTGCAACTGATACTAATATAGTTACATTTATACACAGGGATGGAAATATTGCATCTTTGCCCAAGATGAGTAAAGAAGAAGTTGCAGTAGCGATTCTTAACAGGGTTGTTGATTTGATGTAGGATAATATTATGAGGAGATGAGAAACTTGTCTAGAAAATTTTTTACCTCTGAATCAGTTACAGAAGGCCATCCTGACAAAATGGCTGATCAAATTTCGGATGCAATATTGGATGCTATCATTGGACAGGATCCTTTAGCTCGGGTTGCTGCAGAAACTATGGTTACTACCGGGTTGGTCCTTGTGGCTGGCGAAATTACCACTAACTGTTATGTGGATATTTCCAGGGTAGTGCGTAATACAATCAAGGAAATTGGTTATACCAGAGCGAAATATGGTTTTGATTGTGATACATGTGCTATAATTACTTGTTTAGACGAACAATCACCTGATATTGCTATGGGTATAGACAGGGCTTATGAAGCCAAAACCGGTGAAATGTCTGAAGACGAAATAGAGGCTATTGGAGCCGGTGATCAGGGCATGATGTTTGGTTATGCTACCAATGAAACAGACGAACTTATGCCAATGCTTATCTTACTGGCCAGCAAAATGGCCAGGAGATTGACCGAGGTCCGTAAGGATGGAATATTAACATATCTTCGGCCAGATGGAAAAACGCAGGTTACTGTTGAATACGAAGATAATAAACCAGTTAGAGTCGATACGGTTGTAGTTTCATGTCAACATCATCCCGAGGTAAATAATAATACTATTAGAGAAGATATTATTGAACATGTGATTAAGAAAATAGTACCGGGAAATATGCTTGATGACAAAACACGTTTTTTTATTAATCCTACCGGGCGTTTCGTTATTGGGGGGCCACAGGGTGATTGTGGTCTAACTGGAAGAAAGATAATCGTTGATACGTATGGTGGTATGGCCCGGCACGGTGGAGGAGCTTTCTCCGGGAAAGACCCAACTAAAGTGGACCGTTCGGCATCTTATATGGCCAGGTATGTAGCCAAAAATCTAGTAGCAGCAGAGCTTGCGGACCGTTGTGAAGTCCAGATAGCTTATGCCATAGGTGTTGCACAGCCCCTTTCAGTCAGTGTGGATACGTTTGGGACCAGCAGGATACCTGAAGAAAAAATTGTTGAAATAATTAAGAATAATTTTGATCTGCGTCCAGCTGCTATTATCAGGGACCTGGACTTAAGAAGGCCTATTTACAAGAAAACGGCATCTTATGGACACTTTGGTAGAGATGATGCGGATTTTACATGGGAAAGAACAGATAAGGCCCATGCTATAAAATTACAGGCCCATTTGTAATAATAAATAAGCACGAGTTATTGAGTCAGGCTTGCATAAATATATAAGTCTAGAGGACTTAAGCAATTATGCAAGCCTGACCCAATTACTGAGGAGAAAGAAATGACCTGTGTTAATGTTTTAATTAACCTGCCATCAAAAAAATTTGATAGCAGTTTTACTTATAGTGTTCCTGGGCATCTACTGGATGAAATTGAATTTGGGAAAAGGGTTCTGGTGGAATTTGGGAAAAGAAAAGTTGAAGGATATGTAATAGGTGAAGAGTTAGAGCCCGAGCCGCTCAAGCTAAAACCAATTATTAAGGTATTGGATACCGAACCAGTTATTGATAACAATTTATACCAATTAGCCAGGTGGATGGCAGATTACTATTTATGCCCGCTGACTATAGCGCTCGATGTAATGATTCCAAGAAATCTGACTAAAAAATTATCGAAATATGTTATTTCTCTTATAAAAGAGGATGAAATAGATAATTTACCTCTTGATAATAAAGTAACGGTATACAGGGATTTTTTTTCTAAACTTTTTAGCCAGACTGAATTAAGCTTGAATGAAGCTTTAAAATATATTGATAATGATGAACTACAACAGCTGCAAAGTGAAGGGTTGATTTATATTGGCGGCAGCTATTCAGGATATAGAGATATCAAAGCTGGTTATGTATATGTTCTAAAAGATTTTAATCCAACTGAAAACATGCCTGTATTGCAGAAAAAAGCTCCACGACAGGCGGAAGTAATGGAAATGATGATCCAAAACAAGGAGATAGACAGGGAAATATTGGATAAAGCAGTACCTTTAAAGAGTATTAATTCTCTAATTAGAAAAGGGTATATCGGTATTGCCAGGAAAAGCAGGACGGAATATTCTAATAGACCTGTGTTAAATGCTGAACAGAAAAATGCTCTTGAATCTATTGCAAAGGCCATATCTGGTGGTAGCAGGAGTGGTTTTCTACTTCATGGCATCACGGGAAGTGGTAAGACGGAGGTCTATTTACAGGCTGCCCAAAAAGCCATAGAGTTAGGAAAAAGTGTTATAGTATTGGTCCCTGAGATAGCATTAACAAGACATCTTGTGGATATATTTTCCAAACGCGTAGAAAATATGGCAGTATTACACAGCAGTATGCCGGCAGGAGAGAGATATGATGAATGGAAAAGGATCAGGCGAGGGGAAGTAGACGTGGTGCTTGGAACTAGGTCTGCAATTTTTGCTCCCCTGGCTAATCTTGGTTTAATAATAATTGACGAAGAACAGGAAACTACGTATAAACAGGAAGAAACACCAAGATATCATGCACGCGAGGTAGCTTATAGAAGGGCTGAAATTGAATCAGCCGTAATTGTTCTGGGTAGCGCTACCCCTTGCTTAGAAACGTTCTACCAGGCGATGAATGGCCAATTAAATATGCTGAGTTTAAAAAAACGGGTTAGAGATGCCAGGATGCCCTCTGTTAAGATTGAAGACATGAGGACTTCTTTTAAGAAAAGAAGTAAAATTATTTCTCCTGTATTACAGGAAAAGATAGAAAATATTTTAATTCGTGGTGAACAGTGTATTCTTTTTATTAACCGGAGAGGCTACTCACCTATGACTATATGCGGGGAATGCGGAATTATTTCCTCATGTCCCCATTGCTCAGTTGGAATGACATATCATCGAGACCTGGACCTTAATGTATGCCATTATTGCAATTACCAGACAAAGGTGCCGGTAAAATGCAGTTCCTGTGGCAGTTCTCATATGCAGCAAATTGGATATGGAACACAGAGAGTAGAAGAGGAGGTAAAGCTTCTATTTCCTGCCGCGCGAATTGAACGATTAGACTTAGATAGCAGCAGGAGAAAAGGATCACAAAAAAATATTCTGGAACGAATGAAGAATAAAGATATAGATATTTTGATAGGAACCCAGATGGTGGCCAAGGGACTGGATTTTCCTGGTGTATCCCTTGTAGGAATTGTTGATGCTGATAGTATGTTAAATTTACCCGATTTCAGGGCAGGAGAAAGATGTTTTCAACTTATAGTTCAGGCAGCAGGACGGGCTGGACGTGGGCATCTGGCTGGTCAGGTGATTATTCAAACATATAAACCGGATGATATGGTTATTCAAATGGCTTCAAAACAAGATTACCTAGGGTTTTATAGTGAAGAAATTAGGTTACGTAAATTATTAAACTATCCTCCTTTTACGAATTTGCTGAGGGTTGTTGTTGTTTCTCAACAAGAAAAAGAAGCCCAGATGGTAGCCAGTATGATTGGATCAGAAATCGGTGAAATAACGGATGCTAAAGAGGAAGATATTATAGTACTGGGACCTGCTCCATGTCCGATTCAAAAAATAAAAAAACGTTTCAGGTACCAATTAATAGTCAAATGTGACAATATGTTATTAATAAGGAGTATTGGTAAGTATATAATTAATAAAAAAGTTATAAATGGAGTCAAGCTGGAAGTTGATATAAATCCGGTAATGACAATGTAAGGAGGGTTTTAATTGGCTGTTTATAAAGTAGTGACAGTACCAGATGATATTCTGAGGGCAAAGGCATTACCTGTTAATAATATAAATAGCGGAGTTCTCAGGGCTATTGATAATATGCGGGATACAATGTATGCTTTTAATGGTGTTGGACTGGCAGCACCTCAAATAGGGATATCCAAACGTATCATAGTTATCGATACAGGGGATAATTTAATCGAAATGGTAAATCCGCAGATACTATCAAGAGAAGGTGAAGAGGGTGGTACTGAAGGATGTTTGAGTATACCTGGAGTTTTGGGGCTGGTAAAACGAGCTCAAAAAGTTACGGTAAAAGGTCTGAACAGGGAAGGTAATGAAGTTATTATGGAGGGTTCAGATTTACTGGCAAGGGCATTTCAACATGAAATAGATCATTTGGACGGAGTGTTATTTACGGACAGGGCGATTGAAACAAGAAGAGATGATTATTAGGAAGCAGCGGAGGGATTGAGGTTGAATATAGTATTTATGGGTACATCAAGTTTTGCTGTACCATCATTAATTATGTTGATAAATTCACCATATAATGTGATTGGAGTAGTGAGTCAACCTGACCGGCCGAAAGGAAGGGGAAAAAAAATTGCTCCTACACCGGTTAAAGAGATGGCTCAGAGATTTAATTTACCTGTTTACCAACCCTCCAGTATTAAAGATATTGAAGCTATAAGTCATATACGTTCCTGGGAGCCGGATTTGATTGTAGTTGCATCTTATGGACAGATTATTCCTCCCGAGATATTAGGATATCCGCGTTTGGGATGTATTAATATTCATGCTTCCCTTTTACCTAAATACCGTGGGGCAGCACCTATTCAAAGGGCATTGATGGCCGGCGAGAAGGTTACAGGGGTTACTACTATGTTTATGGATGAAGGGGTTGATACCGGTGATATAATAATGCAAATACCGGTAGATATTGATGATACGGTTAATCATGGCGAATTAGAGATAATTCTGGCACAGAAAGGTGCCCGGTTGTTGATGGATACAATTGCTGATCTTTACAGTGGTTCTGTTCAAAGAAAGAAGCAGGATAACAGCAGAGCTATCTACGCACCAGTGTTAAAAAGACAGGAAGAAATGATCGACTGGTCAAATTCTGCAGTATCTATTCACAATAAGATAAGGGCTATGAATCCAATACCTGGTGCCTATTTTTCTATCGATGGAATTCGAATTAAAGTTTTTAAAAGCAGAATATCCAGTGACAAAAGAAGTGGGGTGATTTCTCAGGTAGTTAATCTTACTGATGAAGGATTCATAGTACAAACAGGAGAAGGAAGACTTGAAATTCTGGAGGTTCAAAAAGAAGGGAAAAAGCGAATGCTATCTCATGATTTTCTAAAAGGATTTAACCTCAAACCGGGAACTTTGCTCGCAAAGCAGGGAGGTTAAATGTGGAAACCAGGAAGCGTATATATATTGGACTACTTGCGGGAAGTCTTTTATTTTCAGTGCTAATTGTGAGTATGGTATGGTATTTATTCACCAACCGTGATCTTATAATAAGCCAGATATTATTAATAACGATTGTAGCAATAACAGGGATTATTTTTATTGTGCTGGCCACAGGTATCATGTCCCTGATAATAATGATTATTAGATCCAAAACAATACCGTCAATGGAGAATATTGCCCGGATAGCAAATGAGTTGCTTTTTCCCGTTACATTGATCGTTGGGAAATTATTGGGTGTTAGCAAAGAAAAAATTCTTCGTTCATACATTGCAGTAAACAATTACCTGGTAACTTCAAAAAAAATGCTGCTGCCTGGTAACAAAGCAATGTTATTACTCCCACACTGTTTACAAAATTCAGAATGCCCGTTTAAGATAACTGTAGATATTAATAACTGTAAACAGTGTGGAAAATGTAAAATAGGAGAACTCAGGGACCTGGCTGAGAAATATAATGCAACTGTAAAGGTAGCTACCGGCGGGACCATGGCGAGAAAATATGTAAAAGAAAACCGTCCCCGGGCAATTGTTGCGATTGCCTGTGAAAGAGACCTGTTTTCTGGGATACAGGATATCGGAGCACTTCCAGTTATTGGAGTTCTGAATCGCAGGCCGAATGGTCCCTGTTATAATACGGATGTTGATCTGGAAGCTGTTGATGAAGCTCTCAAAACTATTTGTAAAGGAGGATGATTGAAGTGGGTTATTTAATATTTATTCTCCCGGCGTTTATCCTGTCAATGTATGCTCAATTCAAGGTTAAATCTACTTTTAATAAATATTCACAGGTCAGGTCTTCACGAGGTTATAGTGGTGCCGATGTAGCCAGTAACATTTTGAGAAGAAACGGTATTGGTGGCAGGGTTAATGTAGAGCCAGTCAGGGGAAGTTTATCTGACCATTATGATCCTGTTTCTCAAACCGTAAGGCTATCTGAAACGGTCTATGGAAGTAATTCCATCGCCGCTATAGGTGTAGCGGCACATGAAGTGGGTCATGCTATTCAACATGCTGAGCACTATGGACTATTGGAATTACGACATAAAATTGTGCCCGTAACTAATTTTGCTTCTTCGGCGTCTTTTCCCATACTGTTAGTGGGATTCCTTATGAATAGTTTGGATTTAATCTTTATTGGTATTGTGTTATTTTCAGCGGTAGTACTATTTCACCTGGTTACCTTGCCTGTGGAGTTGAATGCTTCAGGAAGAGCCATAGTCCAGTTGCGTGAAGCTGGCCTGGTAAGTAATGATGAGGTGTCTGCCGTGAAAAAAGTACTTGGTGCGGCTGCTCTGACATATCTGGCAGCAACCCTGATGGCAGTTGCCAACCTTTTGTATTACCTTATGATCTTCATGGGTGGAGATGAATAGCTGCAGTTGACAGGGGGGTAAAAAATGGCTAAAGGCCAGGATGATGGTATGAGTACAGTCCGAAATACAGCGGTACAAATTGTCTATAATATTTTAGAAAAAGGGTCTTATGCTAATTTAGAACTGGATAAAGTCATGAGAAAATCTTCGCTACCCTCCAATGACAAAAAAATGCTCACGGAGATAGTAAACGGGACTATACGCATGTTAAAGCACCTGGACTGGGTGCTTAATTTTTTTCTTAATACTGATATTAATAAACAAAATCCCTGGTTAAAAAATATTTTAAGGGTATCGCTTTACCAGATACTATTTATGAATAGGGTTCCTGATTATGCGGCTGTTAATGAAGCGGTAGAAATGACCCGCAGGAAAACGAACAGAAATCTGACCCGTGTGACTAACGGTGTATTAAGGAATATAATCAGAAATAAAGATAATATTGAATACCCGCAGGAAGATAGAATCAGTTATCTATCAGTTTATTATTCTCATCCCGAGTGGCTGGTTAAGTATTTAATAGAGTGTTTTGGTAATGAAGAGAGCGAAAAGATACTACATTATAACAACCAGCCTGGAGAATTGGTTCTACGAACAAATTTATTAAAGATAAGTCGAGATGATTTGTTGGGTAAATTAAAGGATGAACATGTAGAAGGGGAAGCAAGTAAGCTAACTCCCTGGGGAATAACAATAGAGCGACTGGGTAAAGCCATTGCCGAAACTGAAGCTTATAAAAAGGGCTACTTTTATGTTCAAAATGAAGCCTCTATGCTGGCTGCCGCGATTCTAAATCCGGGAGAGGGTAATTTAATATATGATCTATGCTGTGGATTGGGGGGTAAAACTACCCATTTAGGAGAGTTTATAAAAAATAATGGTAATATTAAGGCTTTTGATATTCATGATAAAAAAATAGAATTACTAAAACAAAATTGCGATAGACTGGGAATAAATATAGTTGATGGACATCGAAAGGATGTACTGGATATAGGAAGTGCTGTTATAAAAGCTGACAGGGTCCTTCTGGATGTTCCCTGTTCAGGGCTGGGGGTATTAAATAGAAGAGCGGATTCCCGGTGGCATAAAACTAAAGATGATATAATAAAACTGCAAAATAGACAGGCTGGCCTGATTCACAAAGCAGCGGAAATGCTGAAAAAAGATGGACTGCTTTTATATTCAACCTGTACAATAGACCGGGAAGAAAATGAGGAAATAGTCAGGCATTTTTTAGATAACAATAGAGAATTTATACTCCAGGGTTTTGCCGGGCAAATTTCTTTTTTCCCATTAGATGAAAGGGATAGAGAATATGCATCAAGAGGTATGCTTACAATTATACCAGGCAAATATGGTACAGATGGTATGTTTTATGCACTTATGAGGAGGAAGAATATTAATTAATATGAATACAGACGGAAAAACAGAACTGCTGGGTATGAAAATACGTGAACTGGAAGAATTTATGATAAAATTGGGAGAACCCAGGTTTCGCGGCAGGCAAATATACAGGTGGATATATAATAAGGGAATAAATACCTTTTATGATATGAGTGATATACCCGGGTATTTGAGGCAAAAATTAGATGAAAAAGCTCAGATTTCGATCCCAAGAGTTTTAAAACAACGGGTATCTGTTGATGGTACTAGGAAGTTCCTACTGGAACTTGAAGATAAGAAAAAAGTGGAAACAGTTGTAATTCCACAAACCAGTGAAAAAAACACCCGGTATTCCCTGTGCATATCCACTCAAGTTGGGTGTCCTGTAGGTTGTAAATTTTGTGCTACAGGTCTTTCAGGTTTTCAGAGAAATCTTCAAGCACATGAAATAATCGGACAGTTTTTGGGTTCTAGAAATGAATTAAATAAAAGACTAAAAGTTGATGACCAGCAGATAATTAGCAATATTGTTTATATGGGTATGGGCGAACCGATGCTTAATTATGATGAAATGATTAAATCAATTCATATTTTTAATGATCATAAAGGTATTAACATAGGGCAGAGACATATTACCGTTTCAACTTCAGGTGAGGTTAAAGGAATAAAATTACTGGCAGATGAAAAACTGCAGATTACTCTGGCTATATCTTTACATGCAGGGGATAATAAGTTAAGAAGCGAATTAATTCCCTTAAACCGTAAATACCCTCTTGAAAAACTGATACAGGCTGTTAAAGATTATATTTCACGTACAAATCGCAGAGTAACCTTCGAATATATTATGTTTGATGAGATAAACATTAGCAAACATGATGCCGAAAATATTATTAACATGATAAAACCCCTGTTGGCTAATATTAACCTTATTCCTTATAATGAAGTTGAAAGTATACCTTATAAAAAACCTCCCATTAAAAAGATATACCAGTTTTATAACTGGCTGATCGAGGGAGGATTAAGCGTTACGATTAGAGAAGAAAAAGGTGCAGACATTGAAGCTGCATGTGGGCAACTGAGGGCTGAGAGCCGGGGGCGGAGTTTAGATAGGATGTAGAAATTAGTCTTGCTAATTTCTACTATAACATCTATATCCGAATAAAATTGAGGTGTAGACATGAAAGTTGTAGGGATTACCGATATTGGACTTATCCGCAAAAAAAATGAAGATAATTTATTAATTAATGAATCGAAAGGTCTGTTTGTAGTTTGTGATGGGATGGGAGGTCATAAGGCCGGAGATATTGCTTCCAAATTAGCGATTCAGGTTCTAGAGGAAGAGGTAAATAGCCAACCTCTAAATGATATTCTTACAGTTCTCAATAAATCTATCCAAAAAGCAAACAGGTTAATATATAAAAATGGTCATGAAACTCAAGAATGGCATGAAATGGGAACAACTATAACAGCAGCGGTTATTAATGACAGGCAGATAAGTATTGCCAATGTAGGGGATAGCTGTTTATACATAATTCGTAAGGACGGTATACGCAAAGTTACCAGGGATCATACTCTTGCAGAACAGATGGTTATTGATGGGCTGTTAAAACAGGAAGAAATACGTACGAGTGCATATAATCATATTTTGACCCGGGCTCTTGGGGTAGAAGAGGAAGTCTTAATTGATAATTTTGAAGAAGAGATTTTTCCCGGAGATATTGTGTTAATATGCAGTGATGGTTTAAGTGACATGTTAGAGGATATGGAGATAATGTCAATAATTAATAGTAACATTACAGATTTAGATGAAGCTGCTCAGGAACTTTTAGAGCAGGCCCTTTTAAAGGGAGGACACGATAATATTACGTTCATACTGTTATGCGTTTAATTAGGAGGTTTATAGTAAATTGAAAGGTACAATTTTAGGCGACCGGTATGAACTACTGGATAAAATAGGCGAAGGTGGAATGTCCATAGTTTATAAAGCTCGCTGTAGAATATTAGACCGTATTGTAGCCGTGAAAATATTAAAAGATGAGTATTCTAATAATGGGAGTTTTGTGGAAAAATTCAAAACAGAGGCTTTAGCTGCTGCTCAATTATCACACCCTAATATCGTTAATATTTTTGATGTTGGGGATCAAGACAATATATATTTTATTGTTATGGAGTATGTGGAGGGTAGAACTCTAAAAGAAATTATCTGCGAGAAGGCACCTTTATCTGTTGAAGAAGCCATGGATATTACTATTATGATCTGTGATGGTATTCACCATGCGCATGAAAAAGGAATTATACACAGGGACATTAAACCGCATAACATATTAATTACAGATAGTGGAATAGTTAAGGTTGCTGATTTTGGAATAGCCCAGGCTATTAACCAGAAGACTATTACTTATGGTGGGAACATTGTTGGTTCAGTCTATTATATATCACCAGAACAGGCAAAAGGGGAACCGGTAAGCCGTGCCAGTGATATATATTCCCTGGGTTGTGTATTATATGAAATGCTTACGGCCAGGACACCTTTTGATGCTGAAAGTCCTATTACTGTAGCTCTTAAACATATTCATGATGAACCGGTACCTCCAAGAACTTTTAATGAAGATATTCCTGCATCATTAGAAGGAATAATACTTAGAGCTATGGAAAGGAAACCGGGATATCGATTTTCTACTGCAGAAGAAATGCGCAATACACTGCTTAATCTTTATAATGTATCTTCCAAATATTCACATAAGCACAGGGATAATAATACTATTGTAATATCTCCAATTTCAACGGAAAGGGTAGAGAATGGTGTGAAAAAAAGGAAGATCAGGCCAAGTGGTATTGCTATTGTTTTGATTGCTTTTCTCGGTTTATTGTCCGGATTTTTATTTGTAATGGGAAGCAGCCTTTTTGGTGAAGAAATCGTTGTTCCTGATATTGTTGGTATGGATATAAAAAATGCAAATAGAGAGCTGGGTAAACTGGGGCTAGAGATGACTGTTATAGCCAAGCAGTTCAGTAATGAAATTGAAAAAGACAAAATAATTTCCCAGGATCCTTCGACAGGGCAGAAGGTTAAAGAAGGGCGGGAGATTAAGGTGATATTGAGTAATGGTACAGAGCTGCAAAAGGTACCTATAGTTGTAGGATTGAAGTTAGCTGATGCGAGGATACGACTGACTAATGAAGGGTTAAAAATAGGGGGTGTGGAGGAAATTTATGATGATAAATACGAAGAGGATTTCATAATATCCCAGGATCCTCAAGCAGGGGAACAGGTTGAAAAAGGAAGCAGTATAGATCTTATGGTCAGTAAGGGTAAAGCACCGGAAAGGGTTAGTATGCCTGATTTAATTGGCCTGAACCTGGAAGAGGCCAGGCAGAGGTTGCAGGATAATAATTTACTACTGGGAGAGCAAAAAAGGGAGGAAAGTAGTGAATATTATACTGGCCAGGTTATGGAACAGGATACAGAGGCAGGAGTACTGGTTGAACAACAGAGCAGTATCAGCATAGTTGTCAGTAAAGGACCTGGCCCGGCAGCAAAGACTAAAATTCTGGAATTCAAATTACCGAAAAAACAGGATTATTATAAAGTAATAATTAATCTAAAAGATGCACAGGGAGAAAGAGAGATATACAATGAACTGCACAAAGCAGCTGATACAGTGTGTGTTGGGGTAAACTATTTTGGAAGTGCAAAGGTAGAGATTAAGCTCAATGGACAGCTTTATAAGATATACAATTATTAGAGAATAGAGAATAGAG